>JAFIGE010000104.1 GCA_020831585.1 Opitutales bacterium
GCGATTTCTTTAACAGCTTTATCAACACCGGTGCGGGTCACAAGACGGTCATCAACCGCTACGATCCGCTCACGGGGGAGAAAGTTCGCGGCAATCAGTTCAACACCCTGATTTCCATCAACAGTGGCATGAGCGCCAATACTTTGCGCATGACCCAGGGTGGCTTGCACGTGGACGCGGAGGGTCGCCTCTATTTTGGTGCGGCGGCCGCCAGCGGTCTGCCCCTCCCGGGCAATCCGCTCTTCTCGCAAGGCAGCGAAACGACGCTCCAACCCTTCGGGCTCGGCACAAACGAAGGCGGTGCCTACCTGTGGGTGGTCGACAACGATATGTCCACACGGCTCTTTGTCGGACGGATTTCCAGCGGAAACACCCGTGCGGTCCACGCCCGCGTGCCCACCGGCGCAACGCAGCCCCTGGTTGCCTGGGCCGGACGCGCCGCCCTCGGTCGCCCGATGTTTGTCCGCAACGCCATCCAGCCGCAGCCCGGCTACGGCACCAACGACGGCTTCTTCGCCGTTCTCGGGGGACCAGCGCCGGTCGATGGGGGAGGGCGCCTCGTCTTTGAATATGGCGGCGGGGCCTATACGGCTTCAGGCACGACCCTGCGGGGCACCAATCCCACCCAGTCCACCGTCACCGTTGAGGGCACGGCCGGGCAGATCACGGAGTATCCTTACCGGGAGGACATCCCCTTGAGCCCGCCCGCGCCCAATTACAGCGGTCCTCCCTTCTTCGGTGGTTTTCGCGCCACCTACAAGGACCGCACCGCCGCCATCAATTTCAGCACCAATCAATACAGCGGTTCCAACACAAACATCCGCGTGCAGCCGTCCAGCCCCACCACCGCCCGCCAGCAAGGGGTCTTTTTCTTCGACCACACAGCCTTCGACGGCATTGGTCCGGAGGATGTGCTCACCTTTGATTCCGAAAGTTTTCTCACTATCAATGGCTCCGGCCTGAGCGGCGGGCGCTGGCTCGTGCGGGACGGGGAAACTTTCTACGTTTCCGAGGACAGCTTTGTCGGCACGGCCAACTTCGTCTTCACGAGCGCCGAGGATAATGGCAACTGGGCCGTGTTCGATCCAGCCGATCCTCTGCACTTCGACCTCTCCGGTGTCACTTACGAACCTCACGCCTTCGACAATGTTACGGCGGTCGGCTTTATCGTCGATCAACCGACCTACTCCAGTGCCCGCTTCTGGATGCAGTGGAACGGGTTTACGGCCAACCTCGCGGTCAACGCCGAAGGCAACCAAACCCCCGTGGCCATCATCGACGTCTCGCCCACGGGCACCCTTGTCGCCCCGGCCACCGTGACCCTCGATTCCGCCGCCTCCTTCGATCCCGACGGCGACATCACCTTTATTCGCTGGGACACTGGCGACAACACCAACATCGCCGGACCCGTCTACAGCCACGAGTATCAGACGGCCGGTCGTTACAGCGCCCTCCTCACCGTCTGGGACGACAACCTCGTCGTGGCCACGGCCACCACCACGGTGCACATCGCGGCCCCGACCGCCGACCGTCCGGAACGCACCATCGCCTCCTGGGGAGGCAACCCGGTGAACTCCAACACGAATTTCCGGGACGGCGGCAACGTCCAGCACGTCGTCGATCTCTCTGGTGACGGGACCACCGATGCCCGCCGCCGGGGCACCCCTTTCCGCGAAGACAGCCCCGTTGTCGGCGGCCGCGGCACCACCCTCTACGGCGGTATCTGGAATACCTCCCTGAGCGAAGGGGGCACGGAGAGCAATGGGTGGAGCGAAGGCGGCATCATCAACAACGGCATCAACGACCGCTTTACCATCCGCCTCCAACCAAATTCCTCGCGTCCCGTCGCCCTCCATGGAGCCATTTTCATGAACAAGGAACACTTCCTTGGCGCGGCCGCCTTAGCACCCGTGAGCCTCGCAGCAGGCGACCGCTTCATCATGGGGGACATTGTTCTCTTCGAACGCATGAGCCCCCTGCGCTGGCTCGTGCGCGATGGTGATCAGTTCTATGTCTCCGAAGCCACGATCACGCCGGGTGCCTCCACTTTTACCGTGCCCGCCGATAACGATCACGGGCAGTGGGCACCCTTCGATCCCGAGGCCCAGGCCGACGATCTGAATTTTGATGCCGCTGCGGCCACCTTCGCCTCCCGCGTCTTTACCGACATCACCGCCTTCGGTTTCATCATCGACAACGATACTTTTGAGGCCGATCGTATCCGTTTGCGATTCCGCGAACTCATTTTCGAAGGATCGCTGGACTCTGCGGCTCCTGCCCCGGTCGGCTTCGGCGGGTGGCTGGCCGGGAATTTCAGTGAGGCGGAGCGCGCCAATCCCTCCACCGTTCACCCCCTCGCCGCGCCCGACGGGGACAACATTCCCAATCTGGTCAAGTATGCCCTCGGCCTCGCGCGTTTTTCCTCCGGATGGGCGGGCCTTCCGGTTTCCAGCATGGAAGCGAACCGCATCGGGCTTGAGTTCGCTTTTGATCCGGGTTTGCCGGACATCGCTTACGTGGTCGAGGTCTCGGAGAATCTCGACGCCGACGGCTGGGAGATCCTTTTCGATTCGCGCGAGGACCCGCATCCGGCGGAGGCGGGTTTACTGCGTGTCGAGGACACCCTCCCGCTCGATGCGGAGAGCCCCCGCCGTTTCCTTCGCCTGCGCATCGAGCAGATCGATTGAACAGAAGTGAGGGGGGCTGCACCGCCTTTGAATGAAGGCCAAGCCCCCCCTGACCATCCCTTGCGCCATTGCGTCGCCATCGCCATGTCCCCCGACTTTTTGGCGGAGGCCCTCCTGTCAGCGGGCCCCGGGTCGGTCTCGAGATCCCGAGCATACAACTGCACGCGCTCGTATTCACTATGGTCAAATTTGTGTATGAAGGTCCATCGCAGACGATCATAGAATTCTCCCGGTGCCATCCAGATGTGGGGTTCCAAAAACTCCGCCCGCGTGGCACCCTCGACTTCGCCAAAGGGGGCACAGGAACGGGGGGGCATGTAATGTGGAAGTGAGCGGGAGTGATTTCCCATTCGCCATCGGGTCCGACGGAGTTGAAGTGGGCTTCGATCTTGCACTGTTTGGGTCGGGAGAGGCGCGATCTTCCCGTATCACTCCGGTTGCCACTTTCGTGGTGGGCACAGACTTGGAAGAGAGGGCACGGAAAAGCCCACCCCCTCCTGTGGGGGTGGGCCTCCCTGTATTTATACTATGAACCCGTTGGCCGGTGTGATGGCCGTGCGAAAGTGCTTTACCAGGGACTCAGCGTGCTGTTGATTCTGAAGTTGATGTTGTTTTCGAGCGTGATGATGCTCTCGATTGAGGAATTGAAGCCGATCCCGCGCTCCGTCTCGACAGCCTCATTGTTGCGGATGAACACGTTGGCGCTCGGGGTGAGGTCGTTCACGTTTGGATGCGCGTTCATAAACTCGCTCGCAGCGAGGCGGATGCCGTTATCCGAGCGAAGGATGTTGTTTTCAATAAACAGATTCCGCACGCCGTAGTTCGTTGAGTTGGCGTCGTTCGCGATAATGAGAATGGCCCCGTTCGAACCGGGGAGGAACTCGTTGTTGGCAATGAGGACGTCCCGCGTTTCGCGGGTGCGGTAGAGGAAGATAGAAGCCCCCAGCTTGTTGTTGGTGATAGTGAGGCCGTTCACGCGGGTGGTCGTGTTGTCGATCATCATACCCTCGCCGTCGTTGACGAAGTAACCGCCGTCGCCACCTGTGATGAGCCAATACGGTGTTTGTGGGTCCAGACGGTGTTGCCGTCGAGGACGGCATCGTAGCCTCCGTAGAGCATGCCCCGCGACATGAAGGTGGAGCCGGCCGGCTGGTTGCGTCCGTCCGAGCGCAGGAAGGCGCGTTTGCCGGGGACGTCGTCGAGGTAATTGCTGAGGAACTTCATGCCCTGGCCGGAGATCTCCGCTTTGCCGCCCATCGTGCTGAAGACATAGCTATCGCGAATGACGTTGCCGGGAGCAAAGAGGTGCGGAGCGGAGAGGGGTGTACCGAAGTGTCCGTTGGGATTGCCATCGGGATCGGTCGCGACCTGACCGGCGGAGGAGAAGTAGAAAAGGCCGTTGATCGAAACGCCGTAGTGGTTTGAGTGGAGGAAGGTGGCCTGTCCGATTTCATTGAGCGGGTAGAGCGTACTTCCGCTTAGCGCCCGTCCAAGGTAGCCGATCTGCTCGAAGGAATCGTCGTAATGGGTCGCCGGACCGACCTCGCCGGGGCTGCCCCAGCGAAAGTCGTTCTGCGCGCTGAGGTCGTTCACGCGGCAGTTGGCCACGAGGGCGTTGCCGCCCCCGCCGATGCGGATGTTGGCATTGAAGCGGTAGGGCCAGCGCTGCCAGGTATGCTGGCCATCGCCGAGATAAGGCACACCGTTGTTAATCCCGTCAGCTCCGTCGGCCGCGGCAGCGTTGTTGCTGCGCACACCGAAGACGATGCGGTTGGTCCCGACGAGGTCCTGGCGGATCGTCGCGGGCTTGCCCGACCAGTTGCCCCCGGTGTCGATAGGAAGGCGAACGGGCGTGTCGATGATGATGGCGGCGCGGTTGATATCGAGCCAGACGAGGCCGAGGTTGGAGGCCGTGAGCGGATTCTCCGTGAAGATGCGCTTGAAGCCGAGATGGGCTCCGCCGCGCCCGACGGGATTGCCGTTCGGGTGAGTGAAGGGATTATAGGCCGTGAAGTAGCGGGGGAAGATCAGCTTGGAGGGCGGATTGAAGCTGGCTTCGAGGGCATTGTCTTCACCGGGTGCAGGCTCAACCCCGCGGAGGACCACGCCCTCGCGGAGAAAGAGGTGATCGGCGATGTAGTAGGTGCCTTCGGGAATGAAAACAACCCCGCCCCCGGCATCATGGGCGGCGGCGATGGCGGCGGTGAAGGCGGCGTGATTGTCCGTGCCCCAGCTGTGCGGCATACCGGCGGGAATGATATAGTCGGGGCGCAGCGGATCGCTGCTTGCGCCAAAGAGAATGAGGTCTTCATCGCGCACATAGGCGGCGTTGCCGTCGGCCACAGCACCAAAGTCGGTCACGTCGAAGACAACGTCCCATTTGATCTCGTCGGTCCAGGCGTATTCGCCGCTGGCGTATTCATCCGGATAGGCCAGGGCAATGGGGTTGTTGGGCGAAGCGGGCGGAGCCAGATCGACCTTCAGGCGCGCGAGCGTAGCCCCTGATGCGAGCGGGATGGAAAGGACAATCGATTCGGCATCTTCGGAGACGTTTGCTGTATTGATTTCCCATTGGCCGGAAGTGGTGTTGAAGACTTCGATGACGGCCTGGAGGTTGGGCTCGGTGATGCCGGCGCGCTTGGTCACCGTATAGACGAGGTTTCCATCGACGATGACCGGCTGCGGGAGGCGATGGGCATCGGGGGCGGAGGGGTCCATCGCGGCGATGAGGTATTCGACACCGTTGGGGACGCCGTCGCCATCCGGATCGTCGGACATGGCCCGCTGATCGGCGGGAATGGCGGAGGTGTCGAAGGTGGCCATCCACTCATCGAAGGTGAGGGCGGCGGCCATGGAGGGAAGCGCCAAAGCGGACAGCGCAAGGCACGTCCGGCGGAGGGCCGGAGACATCTGCGCGCGCGCTTCGGCGGCATTGAATACAAGACGGAGGGGAGGAGGAATCATTTTTTGAATGAGATGGGGTGATGGGAGATTGGGTTAAAAAAACGAGAGGACCGTTTTGCAGCGGCCATCGAAAATGGATAAATCCACATCCAGCAGAGGGAGTCGGCAGCTGGACCAAGGAGTGGTTGGCTTTTATGAAGAGCGTTTCGACCCTGCCAACGCAATGTTTCCCACTTCACACTTTTGATCAAAAAATTCATCTTTTGGTGCATTTGACCCGACAGTGACCAAGTGCGGCTCTCGGAGTGTGCATATTCAAGGCCGGGAGGGAGAGGGGGAGGATTGTGAATTAGAGAAAGTCTACCAACATCGGGGTGGCCGCGCAAGGCGCTAGACCGCACAGGTCGAGCTCAATTGCGCATTTGGTCCCGGGTTTACCCCGGCCTTAGTCTCGGAGGATGCCCTGTTTTCGCGCGAGGGTGACAGCTTCGGTACGGCTCTGCGCGCGGAGTTTTTCGAGAATGCTTTTGAGATGGGTTTTGACGGTGCCTTCGGAGACGCCGAGGGCCTCGGCCACTTGTTTGTTGGCGAGGCCGCTGGCAACGTGCTGGAGCACGTCGAGTTCGCGCGGGGTGAGGGGATTTTGCGCTAGCTGGCGGACCAGGCGGGAAGCGATGCGGGCAGGGGTATATGATTGCCCGGCGGCCACTTCGCGGACGGCTTCGATAATGGTTTCCCGATTGGAATCTTTGAGGATGTAGCCCAGGGCTCCGCTTTTCAAGCAGCGGTAGATGTCTTCGTCCGTCTGATAAGTCGTGACGATGAGGATTTTTGAGCCGGGGTGCGCGGTAAGGACGCGTTGCACCACCTCGATCCCATCGAGACGGGGCATGCGCAGGTCGAGAACGAGGACGTCCGGGCGGGTTTGCTCAAAAGCGGCGACGGCTTCCTCGCCGTCTTCGGCCTGGGCAACGACTTTCATGTCCTCTTGCATGGCCAAAATGCTGACGAGACCATCGCGCACGACCGGATGGTCGTCGGCAACAAGGATACGGATGGCGGGTGGTGTGTTCATGCTGATTAAGGGTGTCGAGAGACGGGGAGGGTGGCGCGGAGGGTCGTTCCGTTCTTGCCGGTTTCGATGGCAAGGCACCCTTGCAGATGCGTGATGTTCTCGCGCATGGAGGGGAGGCCGAGTCCGGAGTTGGCGCGTTCCGGTTGGCGCCAACGTCCGTTGTCGCGGATGCATAGCTCGACGGAGTCGGCGTTGTGCTTGAGGCAGATGCGGATGTGGCTGGCACCGCCGTGGCGGAGGGCATTGTTGATGCCCTCGTTGGCGATGCTCAGGAGTGCTTCGGCGTGAGCGCCGGGCAGATGGCGGGGCTCTCCCTTGCGTTCGAAATCGCAGCGGAGCCGCCCGGCGATGAAGACGCGCTCGGCTAGGCTTTGCAGGGCCTGTTCGAGAGCGTCGTGTTCGCCGCCGAGGGGGCGGATGGCGAGGGCGGAGCGGCGGGCCTCGGTGAGGCCAAAGCGGGCCAGTTCGCGGGCTTTTTCGGTTTGGCCTTCCGCGTTTGCCTCACGCCCCCGCTGGCGTGCCTCTTCGGCCGCCTCGAGTTGGAGGAGGACGCCGACGAAACCCTGCGCGAGCGTATCGTGGATGACCCCGGCGAGGCGCGTGCGCTCGGCAAGCACGGCCTCGCGGCGGTCCGCCTCGGCGCGTTTGCGCTCGGCGATTTTGGCCTCGGCTTCGGCCCGTGCGCGCTCTTCATAAATTTGTCGTTCGATGGCGGAGGCGAGCGCGTTGGCGGCGGTGCTGAGCGTGGCGATTTCTGCTTCGCTCCAGGTGCGTTGGTTGAGGCAGTCATTGAAAGTGATGGCACCATGGTAATGCCCGTGGACCATGATCGGGACACAGCCATTGGATTTTACTTCCAGAAGAACCCAGGCCGTCTTGATCGCCTCATGGTATTCGTCAAAGGTGCTCCAAACCGGATAGCCGTTATGTAGACGGCTCACGAAAGAGGGTGCGAGTTCATTGTAGATAACGTTCAGGTCCGTTTCGGCGTGGGACAGCATGCCCGGCGCGTTCCATTCGTGGCGCACGTGGTGCGCCATGCGACCGTCTGCGGCGGGGCATTCGGCGAAGTAAACCACGCGATGAATGTCGATCGCGGCGGCGATTCGGGCGAAGGCCTCGGGCAGGACATCCATGTAGTTTGGGTTACGCAAAAAAATCCGGGAGGTGTGGCTGACGGCCTCCAATAGCGCCTCGTGGCGACGGAGTATGCGGTTGTCCCGTTCTGCCGCGGCGAGTCTGGCCTCGCGCTCGCGGATGGCCGCTTCATTGGCCTGGCGGCTTTTCAGCACCGTGGCGAAGGTGTCGGCGGCGGTCCGGAGGACGGCGAGGTCTGCTTCGCTCGGGTCGCGGCGCGTAAGGAAATCGAGACCGATCGCGCCCCACGGCGAATTGGCGACGGAGAAGGGCAGGGCGATGATGGTGGCGATGCCTTGATGGTCGAGGCACTCGCGGGTTTTGCCAACGGCGCTCTCGGTTTGCACCACCACGAGCTTTTGGTCCATGCGGCTCGCGAGGTTTTGTTCATCGCCGCGCGGGTCGATAACATAGGGATGCTCAAAGGAGACGGAAATACTGTTTGCGACACCTTGGCGAACCCATTCCTTGAACATGCGCCAAGTGGGGAGTCCGCTCTCCTCATGCGTGCAGAAATCAAAAAGGGTGGCGCGGTCGGCCCCGGCGGCCCGACCAAAGTGGCCCAGCCACCGGAGCACCCCGGCTTCAAAGTCCTCCGCCTCAATCAGTTCCCGCGAACTGGTCACGATGGAGGAAAGCATATTGACCGCCCGGGTCTTTTCATCGTGGCGGCCTTGCTCGGCGGCATCGCGCGAGAGGGTCGCCGCGAGCGCGGTTGCCGCGCCGCGCAGCACATCGATCTCCGCCTCGCAATAAATGCGCGCCCGGGCGCAGTCGTCGAAACCGAGGGCGCCCCAGAAGACATCGTGCACAAAGACGGGAACGAAGAGGTCGCTCTTCGTCCGGGTTTGGAGATTCAGCGTGCGGTTTTCGCCGCTCTTGTCCTGAATGGGAGCTGTGTAGACTTTACCCTCCATCAGGGGCCGCCACACCTCCTCGTAATCAGCATACGTGTGGGGACCAAGCCCCACCGATGCCTGAATCGTCGGCACACCGGGGGCGCAGTATTCGGCAAGGAAAAATCCACCCTTCTCAGCATGATCGTAGCGGATGACATACACGCGATCCAGGCCGGTGATTTCGCCCAGGGTCGCGAGCATCGCGGGCAGACCCGATGCGACATCCCGCGCCGCGACCAAGCGCGCGGTGCCCTCGACCACCGCCTGCAAGAGGCGTCGCACGTGCGTTTCCAGGTTGGCCTCGACCGCGGCGGTGGAGGCCTTATCCAGCGTTGGCGCATTGTGGACGGAAGACATGGAAGGAAACTTTAGGATACGTTGGATCTGTTGTAAATCTCCCGAAAGGGAGAGGCCCCGCATGGGCGAATCAGGAGGCGGCGTGTTGGGGTTGGAGGCAGGGCTAGGGGCGTGCGGTATCCAAACGGGCGTGAGGGTCATTGACCGAACTTGCGCAAGCACATTTTAAGCCTGTCTGGTCGATAATGATCCCTCACTCGGGAGAGACCTTGTCGGCTGCCTGTTTTTGTTGTGGATCGTGGACGGTGAGGTCGGCTCAAGATCGCGCTTTGAAGAAAGAGGCCCCGGGTGCTGTCGCTTTCGAGAGTTCAAGTTTCTAACTGATGGCACGTTATCACCATAGAGTTGGGGTGAAGGTTGTTACGAGGGAGAGTCCGTGGAGAATGAGGACGGTAGCCTTTTTTGGTGGATTCGGTCTCCTGTTCTTTGTTGCGGGGCTGGATGAGTGGAGTCATCAGGCGGATGCGCCGTTGGCTACCTCGGTTATCATTCCAGTGATCGGTCTGTTTTCCGTCGTGTTTGCACCCTACGTGTGGGTAAACGCACCGGACAGAAAGTTTTCTTTCGATCCATCGTTGAAAAAAGCCATTTTGGAATCGCAGAGCCGGGGCGTGGTCGTCTACCGCGAAATCAATTTCGGCGAAATCGTCGGCTTGGAAACGGAAGAGGGCCGGGACGGCGAAAATTACCTCAACCACCGGCCCGTTCTTCGACTGGCTGACGGGCGAGTGGCTGCCGGTGTGCGCAGGCTTCCTTGCCAGCGAACCGTGCGCCCACGAGCTGAAGCGCGCGGTAGAGTCGGTTATCTAGCCGATCCACCCTCTTGCGAGGCCGGCTACGAATCTTCCGGGGGGATGTGGGCGGGATCAAAGCGCCCGATTGCCTATGGGCAAACTGCGTTACCCATTTGAGGGGGTTTGTTACGCCCTTCACATGAAGGACTTACGAGGGAAAGTGGTGCTCAGGATGGGACTTGAACCCATACACCTTTCGGCACACGCCCCTCAAGCGTGCGTGTCTACCAATTCCACCACCTGAGCGTCGAAACTTCCATTTAAGGAAAGGAGCGAGACAAACGGGATTCTTCCTGAGATCAAGTACTTTTTCCGGCTTTTCTCGGAAGCGGGAGGGCACCTGTGTCCGGCAGCGGATTATCTCAGCCAGGTGGCCAAGCCCCCGGTTCGCTTTTCCGCTGAGGTTGTTCCTTCCGGCGCATCCAGTGCGCGGGCTTTCGCGTCCAGCTCACGGAGCATTTGCAGGGTGGCCGCCCGGCGGGCGATACCGCGTTGACTGGGGCCTTTTTTGCCGGCTGTTTCCAGGGCTGTGTGTCCGGAGAAGAGACGGGCGACCCAGCCGGCGCGTCCAAATTGAAAGGCCTCTTCCGACAGAGGACGGCGCGGCGGATCCCACCAACCGTCGGTCCACTTGTCCCAGGGTCCGGGAATCCCGAGCGTCCAGAACAGCTCGACCTTCGGTCGGCGACCGTAGGGGAAGAGCGGATTGAAGGATTCCTTGGCGTCGCATCGAAAGAGCAGTTGGGGTTCTTCCGTGGGCGGCGGCCTGAAATCGTTGTTCAAGAGATCCTCGTTTTTGACCACGCGGGCCATCGGAACCGCAAAATACTTTAGCCATGGCTCCCGCTGAACGGCTGAGCGCGTGGCGGCCCAGGCGCTTTCCGTGAAGTAGCAATTTCCATCGAAAGGCAGTATCCATTTGGCGATTTTTCTGCCTTCTTCGAGAGCGTGGTTGCGCGCGCCGTTGTTGTGCATGACGTAGTTGTTTTGTGCGGCGCGGAGGGCCAGGCGCAGGCGGTCGCGGTTGGCGCGGGTAAGCAGTGCGAGGCGTAGCAAACGTTTGATGAGGGAGGTGGGGAGGATGCTCAGATCCAAGGGGATTCTTTTGTATTCAGAGAGCTTGAACGGTATGTCCCAAAACGAAGCGCCGCGCGCCTCCAGTAACCCGACAATTCGCGAGTGGGTAGCTGGGTCCACAATGCGGTTCAGTATCCAGTGCTTTGTGCAATCCGGAAATGCGGGTTCATGGTCCAGAATGAAGCGGAGGTTCTGCAGTGTCTGGCCGGATTGGTGGCGCGGAGGCAGGTCGTTCCCGATTATGCGAAAGAGGGCAAAGCTGTCCGGGGATCGGGAAAGCGGATTTTCGGCGTATTGCGTCGCCAGCCGTGCGTGCAGCTCGTCGGTGCGGTTGGCGGGCCGGTCGGGGTGTGGCGGGGCTTTGGGTGTGCGGGGAGCGTTCATCCTCTGTCTGCAGGTCCCATGATCAGCGGAATCAACGAGGTCGGCCCGACGTCACTGCGTGATCCCGGTGAGCCCTGACGGAAGATGATGGCGAATCAGGCAAGGGGAGATGGAGCGAGCGAATAAATCGGAGGATGCGATCCACCCGGTGGCTCCAGGTGTGGTTTTCGAGAAAGTCCTTTCTGGCGACTTCACCGAGCCGGCGGGCGAGGGCGGGTTGCGTTTGCAGGGCCCGGAGCGCGGCACAGAAGGCGGGGGTGTCCTCCGGGGGGGCGAGGAGAGCGTTCTCTCCGTCTTTGAGGATATTTTGAAAGACGGGAAGGTCCGAGGCGACGATGGGGCACCCCGAGGCAAGATATTCAAAGAGTTTCAGAGGGGATGTGTGTTGGCCGATATCCGCCCCGGAGCGAATGATCACGGAGCGTTGGTTGGGGAGGAGGAGGGCGTCCATGCTCTTGATGCGGGCCATTACCTCCGGCGCGCTGCAATAGCCGTGGAATCGAAGGTTGGCGGGGATCGGGCACAATCGTTGGCATTCCTTCAGTGAAGGGCCGATGAGATGAAAGGTGTAGTCGGTGAGGATACGGGCACAGGCGATAACCTGTTCCACCCCTTTTCCTTGAAGGGCTGATCCGGCATACCCGACATGAAACCCGCCGCCGTCCGCTTTCTCCGAGGGGCGAACCGCCGCCAGTTTCGGACAGGCGGCTCCCCCGGCGACCAAAATTCGGTCCGGAGGGAGATCCACTTCGCTGATGAGGTCGTCCCGAAGGCGATGGGTCGTGGCAACAACAGCGGGGAGGCGGCCGGTTCGATGGAGGTGGCGGAGCCAGCGTCTCCGGAGAGGAATCAAGGGATCGTGCAACTCAAGGACAAGGGGCAGCCCCGCGCACGCTGCCGCCCAGGAAAGGCGGGCGCTTCGCGTGTAGACGAGCGGCTTCAGAGACCCGAATCTCCGGAAGATTGAGAGAAATCGCAGGACGTAGACATGGCTGTGTTCGAAGCGGGGGTAACAGCGAACCGCGATACAAGCTGGGGGCGGCTCCACTCCGAAGGGAGAAAAATGGCCACGGCTTTCGGCTGACTTTGTCGGTGTCCGGTAAATCGCCACCGTTCCCGGCACTGCCCGGGCAAGGGTCGCCGCCATGTGCGCGGACTGCACCGCATTTGCCGAAGCGGAAGGCAGAAAAGAGCGCGTGGCATATAGGAGACTCGCAGACATGACCGGAGAGGGTGTCCGTGGTTTAAGGCACCCCCGATGTCAAAGAGCAACCGATTTCAATGCATTTGCGGCAAAACCAAAGGCGGCTGAGCGGTCCGTTCAAAACGAAAACCGGAGCATGAGTTGGCCAGTGTGTTCGGTAAAACGGCTGCCGGTATGGTAGGCGTGGCTCAATTGGAGCGCCGAACGCGGAGTCATTTGCCACGCGATCGCCGTTTCGGCGGAAAGCCATCTGCTGACGGCGGCCGATTGCCAGTATTGGTTCCCCGTAACCGTGAGGTGAGCCCGAAATGCGTCTCCAAGTTGACGGTTCACAGAGATCCCGGCCTTCACCAATTGCTGGTCCACCACGCTATCGAGGGTGTATCCATCAACCTTGAGAGGAATGCCGCGAAAGTCGCTGATTTGGCCGAGTATCTCCACGCGCCATCCTTCCCGGTGAAAAACGGGAAACCGGGTATGTAAACCGTAGGTGACCACCGCCCCGCCAGCTCCCAAGTCTTCGGACCAACGAAAGGAGCTGGCGATAAAGGGGGCCAGTATCCACTTTCCGCCCAGCGAGGTCTCCCGTGCCCCGGCAAGGCCAAATCCACGGGAGCTTAAGGAAATGGGCAAGGCGAGCCCGCCCCCGATTCCATAGGTGCGCGCACCCTGGATGTGGGTGTAGCTGAGGGGGATGAACGCGCTTAGGCCGACGTGCGGACTGATGACCCGGTGATAGTCCAGCCGGGCTCCATATCGGTGACCCGAGATGTTGCCGGATTTAAAGGAGGCCCCGGTCACATGAACGCGAAACCCATGGCGATTCTCACTCCCGGCGTCCACCGCCCCGCCAAGGGCGGCAAACACGTCGCGTGCAATAAGAGCGGTGGTGCTGCTGGGATTGCCATCGGTTAAACCGGCGGGCGAGCGCTTGTTCACTTCTTTGCGCATGGCCGCCAGTTCCGCGCTGCCATCGCGACGAAGGAACGTCTGTAACTGGTCGTTCAGACCACTTGGGCTCAGGCTCTCGAAATCCTGCGAAAAATTGATTTCGGGGATCTCCAAAGTTGCCCGCAGCCCATCGGAGGAAACGGAGATGAACAAAGCTTCCTCCGCTCCGAGGTAATCGAGTGTCACCGTAAAGTCGGTGCCCAGGAAAATGGCCAGATCCCCCTGTCGCTCAACAATTTGCTCAATCAGGGATGCCAGATTCGCCCCCCTCTGTGTGAGGGTAAGCGGAGGCGGTCCCGGCGAAGTCGCCGTCACCGTGATCGGAGCCCCCGATACCATTCCTTTCGAGAAAAGGAGACAGAGACCGAAGCAGATGAACACTTTAAAGAGCGACAGTCTGGGGTAAGTCATTCCCATATCCGACTCTACTATCCACTTCCGAAGCAATCAAAATCTAAAAATTACCAGGTCAAAATACTTGAATGTGCAAACTGAAATCGCCGGGGGGAGTGGGCTGAAAACCTGCCGAGAGGGGGATATTGGATTCTGGACAAGGCGGGGAGAATGTTTGATGACTTTTCTGCTATGCCCATCTTCGAGTTTTACAGCCCGCAAACCCACAAGATCTATTCCTTTTTCGCGCGTTCGCCGGGTATGGGGGATGCCGTTCCGCGTTGTCCGGATGATCCTTCTGCGGAAATGCGCAAAGTGGTGTCGTCCTTTGCCGTGACGGGGCGCGCCAAGGAGCCGGGCGACGATCCGGGCGCAGACTTGGATGATCCGCGCATGGAGGCGGCGATGGCGGAGATGGAACGGGAGTTTTCGGGAATGGATGAGGAAAATCCCGATCCGCGGCAGATGGCGCGCCTCATGAAGCGGATGGCAGCTCTCACGGGCGAGAAGCTGCCGGAGGCGATGGAGGAGATGGTCGCCCGCATGGAGCGTGGCGAGGATCCGGAGCGCCTGGAGGAGGAGTTTGGGGATTTACTCGATGCTGAAGGCGGGGAGGGTCCAGACGGGGAGTTTCCGGGTGAGGGCGAGAGCGCATCGGCACGTGTGCGGCGACTCTTGCGCCGCTCGCCCCGCCGCGACCCCGAACTGTATGAAATGCGCGAATTTTTGTGAGACCCGCTTAATTTTACGCGTCAGAAGCAATCGGGCTTGTGCGGAAGGCCGGAGCGGGTAGGAAATAAGGAATGGTTTCCTTTGTCCGAAAAGTTCTCGTGTGGTTGGCAGCCTTGGCTGTGGCCCTCGGCATTATGGTCTTTGCTGTTGTGGTGATGGTGGGCGTGCTGATCGCGGCGCTTTCTCCGAAACCGTCGACCGTTGAAAACGAGAGCATCCTCGTGATTGACTTGTCGATGGCGGTACCGGACTCGCCGGCCACCGGCGAGTCATTTGGCGAAGTCATCAATTTGCTCTCGGGCAGCTCGACACCGACGATCCCGCTGCGTCAACTGCTCGACACCTTGGAGCAGGCCCGGACGGATCCCCGCATCGAAGGGGTTTTGATTTCCGGCGGGGTGCTGCCGGGCACCTCTTTCGCCACGCTCGCGGAGGTGCGGGAGGCGCTCGTTGCCCTCGCGGAGGCCAAGCCGGTCTTTGCGCACATGGATAATGACAGCATCGCCGATCTCTATCTGAAGTCGGCCGCGCGTGAGGTGTGGGCCCAGCCCCACGGGGAGTTTTTCTTCACCGGTTTCCGCGTGGAACCTCTTTTCTTTGGAGATCTCTTTGAGAGGGTGGGGATCGAGCCTTTTTTCCTCACCCGGGAGGAGTATAAGACGGCCGTGGAGACGTTCACCCGCGCGGATATGAGCGAGGAGGAGCGGGAGCAACTGACCGAGATCATTGATGTGATCTGGTCGCGCACGCTGGCCGTGATTGCGGAAGCGCGGACGCTGGAACCCGCTGCCATACAACACCTCTCCGACCGATATGGCTGGGGGGCGAACTCCCTTCTCTTGGAAAACGGTTTGATCGACGGATTGAAGGATTACGACGAGCTTCTCGAGTTCTTTGTGGGAATCACCGGGCGCATGTCTGAGAACCACAGTTTTCGGCAAATTTCGCTGGCGGAATATGTCGATGCCGCCCCTCCCCGCGCAAGCGGACGCCGGACCCCGACACCATCCGAACAAATCGCGGTTATCTATGCCGAGGGCGCAATTGTGGACGGCGAAGGCGGCAGTGGCATGATCGGCGGGGACCAAATTGCCCGGCTGATCCGCCAGGCGCGTCACGATGACGACGTCCGTGCGATTGTATTGCGGGTCAATTGCCCCGGAGGCAGTGTCACCGCTTCAGAAAAGGTCCTCCGTGAGGTGCGCGTGGCTCGGGAAGCAAAGCCGGTGGTGGTCTCCATGGGGGGCATTGCCACGAGCGGGGGATATTTTATTTCAGCAGCGGCCGACGCGATTTTTGTGAGCCCGGAAACGATCACCGGTTCCATCGGAGTGGTGATGTATCTGCCGGTTTTTGAAGGGCTTTTAGAGTCTTTTGATGTTCGCAGCGACGGTGTTTCGACAGGTCCGATGAGCGGTCTCTTTAGCCTGACAAACCGAAAGACGCCCGCGCAGGCGGCGCGTCTGGAAGAGATTATCGATGAAACTTATCTCGATTTTCTTAACGCCGTGGCGGAAGGACGGTTGATGGAGATTGCCGCGGTGCGCGAGTTGGCCAAGGGGCGTGTGTGGATGGGCGGGCAGGCTTTGGAGGCGGGTTTGGCGGACCGTATGGGCGGCCTGCGCGCGGCCATTGTCCACGCCGCCGAACTCGCCGGGCTCACAGCCTATCAGGTGATCGATCTTCCCGCCGCCCGCACCTTTGAGGAAATCATCGCGGATCTGCTCTCGGTTGGTGTTTGGCAACGGTTTACCGGTCTCCGGCGGGATGGCCGCGATCCGCTCTCGCGCGAAGTGGAGGCTTTCCGGCAGCAGTTGAGCTTTCTCCGTACCTTCAACGATCCCCGCGGTATGTATGCCATTGATCCTTTCATCCTTCACCTTGATTGAGGACCTTTTTTTATGCACGCTGCCGGTATGGATGAAGTTAAGTTACTCCGCGATGTGATCGCCACCCGCATTCCCTCGGGCGAAGAGACGTCTCTTCATGCGGGGGATGTGTTTGCGGTGACCCAGGCCCTCGGTGGGACGGTCACCGTCCGGGATGCGGGCGGCCTCTACCGGGTTGCCACCACGGACCTCGACGCGCTTGGCCCGGAATGGGCCAAGGCGGCTGCGGGAGCGGTCGAGCCGCTGGAGGCTGGCCCATTTTCCGAAGAGACGGTGTGGGAGGCGCTGCGGCAGTGCTTCGATCCGGAGATTCCGCTCAACATCGTCGACCTCGGCTTGGTTTACGACCTCGCTTGTGAGGAGCGCCCCGACGGGCGCTTTGATGTTTCCGTAAAGATGACCCTTACAGCAACCGGTTGCGGCATGGGGCCGACGATTGCCGCCGATGCCCGTTCGCGCATTGAAGCCATTCCAGCGGTGGCCGAAGCTGCGGTCGATATCGTCTGGGATCCTCAGTGGACGCCCCACATGATCTCGCCGGAAGGCCGGAAGGTCCTCGGATTGGATTGAGAGGGCATGGCGCGTGGCGGAAAACGATCAAGAGAAGTCGGTTTGTCCGCCGTGGCTCCAGGAATTTCTGGATTACATCCTCTTGGAGCGCCGCTATTCGGCCCGGACGGCCCGCAACTATCGCCAAGCTCTGGAACGCTTGGAGCAGACCCTATCGGGGGATGGCGTTTCCCTGGCCAGGCCGGGCAAGGTGAACGAACGCCACATCCGCTCACACCTCATTGAGCTGCGCCGGGCGGGCCTCGATAAGCGGACCCTCCAACTCCATGCCTCCGCTGGGCGACGTTTTTTCCGTTTTTTGCGCCAACGCGACCAGGTGGACCACAATCCCTTTCTGGGTCTGGCGCTCCCACGTGTTGACAGGAAACTCCCCGTTTTTCTCACGGAACTGCAGGTGCAGCGTTTTCTGGAGGGGCCTGCGCGCCGCCTGGCTGCCGGGGCGCTCACCGAGGAGGCGGCGGTAAGGGATCAACTCGTTTTTGAGTTGCTCTATGGCGGCGGCTTGCGTGTGAGCGAACTCGTGGGCTTGCGCTGGGGAGATGTCGAGCGCGCCTCGGGAAGCGCGCGCATTCGGGGGAAGGGTGGTAAAGAGCGAATTTGCCCGCTCGGGCGAATCGCCATGGAGTTGATTCGCCGTCATCATGCCGGGCACGCTCCCACACCGACTGATCCGGTCGTGCGCGGGGCCGGCGGGCGGCCTTTGGAGGCCGGGTGGGTGCAGCGTCGGATGAAAATCTATTTGGCCGATGCCGGGTTGCCCGTAGATCTCACTCCCCATAAGCTCCGCCACTCCTTTGCCACACACCTGCTCAATGCAGGGGCCGATTTGCGCTCCGTTCAGGAACTCCTCGGGCACGCAAGCCTATCCACCACGCAGATATACACTCACGTGGAAATGAAGCGATTAAAGAGCCTCCATCAGCAAGCCCATCCCCGCGGATAGCGTGGACCTTTTTTTAAATGTTCTGAATATTTTGCCTTGACCCTTTGTGCCTGCTCTGCTGGGATGGCGGCATGAGCATGGGCAGAAAGTATTGTCGGAGGTTAAAGTATCCGAGATTGGCTTGCCACCACCTTATTTCGAGAGTGGTGCAGAAGAGACGGCTGATGGATGGGGAGGCGATGGAAGCTATGCGGCATATCATGCGCTCGCAGGCGGCGTTTGGGGGGATGGAGGTGCTGACGTATTGCTTTATGGCGAATCACTTTCACATCTTCGTG
>JAFIGE010000105.1 GCA_020831585.1 Opitutales bacterium
TCACCCCTCCCACCCTGTCACCCCCCTCCCACCTCCGACAAGCCTAAAATATAAAAACCAGGATTTTTTATTTGACCGAACTTATCGGTAGAAGGATCATGGGAAGAGACGCATGAATAAATTAACCAGGATTTTGGTCTTGACGGATTGGACGGGAAAGAAAGGATGGAGGGATGCAATCGATCAATCAGCGGGGTCTGCTTCCTCCAAAAACGCGCCGGATGCCCCGGTTGGTGCGGGCAGGGCACCGGGCGAGCTATCATGTGACGAGCCGAATATGCGGGCAGGCTTTCCTGCTGGATGATGTGCAGAAGGAGCATTTTCGCTCGCTGTTGCGGCGGGTGGCGGGGTTCTGCGGGGTGGAAGTGCTGACTTATGCAATTCTGGAAAATCACTTCCACCTCCTGATCGAAGTTCCGGGCACGCCGGGTGAATTGAGCGACGAGGAGCTGCTGGCCCGCGCACGCTTGCTCTATGGAGATGAACGGAAGGGACAGCCGCTCTCGATCCTCAAAATTGAGCTGGCCCTGCGGGCGGATGCGGAGACGCGATTGGCCATGCGAGGGATTCTCCTCCGCAGGATGGCTTCTCTTCCGATGTTCGTGAAGATGCTGAAACAGCGCTTCTCTTTGCTTTATAACCGGCAGCATGGGCGTGTGGGGACGCTGTGGGAGGATCGCTTTCACAGCGTCCTGGTGGAAAACACGCCCGCCGCTCTGCGCGCGGTGGCGGCTTACATCGACCTGAACCCGGTGCGCGCGGGCCTCGTGCGCGACCCCAAGGACTACCGCTTCAGCGGATATGGCGAAGCGGCAGGCAACGGGCGCGGCTGGGCGAACTACCCGCTTTTCCGCCACCTCGCGAAGGGTCACGTGGAGTCAATACAGACCATCGCCGCTCTCTACCGCCGCTACCTTTATTTGAGCGCAGCGGATCCACGCAAGGGCGCCTTTTTATCGGCGGAGGCGATTGCAGCGGTGCTGGCGAAGGGTGGAGAGGTCCCGCCCTCCCAATTGTTGCGGTGTCGCCTGCGGTATATGGCCACCGGGGCGGCCATCGGGACGCGGGCTTTTCTGGAAAAGCATCTCGCCCAACACCCCCGGCTTTTACGCCGCCTCTCGGCACCCAGTGTCGCTCTGCTGATGGAGGAAGCGCCCTGAGCAGCGTTGATTTCAGAATTTACTTTGGCGAGGGGGTGGCCAAGCCTAGCGGTCACATGATGGACAAGGTCGAACTGCACGATACCCTGACCCGGGAAAAGCGGGAGCTCACGCCCTCCGACGGCAAACAATTCCGGTTCTATGTCTGCGGTCCCACAGTCTACGGTCCCGCCCACATTGGCAACTTCCGCACCTTTGTGCTCTTCGATGTCTTCTACCGCGTGCTTGTGGCCGCCGGTTTGCAGCCGCGTTTCGCCCGTAACATCACCGACGTCGACGACAAGACGATCAAGGCGTCTCAGGAGCAGGGCCTCACCCTCCGGGCGTTCACCGACCGCTATACGGAGAAGTTTCACGCCGATTGCGATACCCTCGGCCTGCTGCGTCCGGATGCGGAACCGCGCGCAACCGACCACATTCAGGAGCAAATCGATCTGATCGCCGTCCTCATGGAAAAGGGTCACGCCTACCAGGGAGCGGACGGGTCCGTGTATTACCGCGTGGCCTCTTTCCCTGAATACGGCAAGCTCTCTCACTTCGATCCCGCAGCCCTCCAGACACAGGCAACGAACAGCGCCGAGGCGCTCAACCTCGCCGACGAATACGACCGCGACGCGGTGGCTGATTTTGCTCTCTGGAAAGCGCACAAACCCGCCGACGGCGAAAACGCCTGGGACAGCCCCTGGGGTCGCGGCCGCCCCGGTTGGCACATTGAGTGTTCGGCCATGAGCATGAAAGTGCTCGGGCAAACCTTCGATCTTCACGGGGGCGGCGAAGACCTCTGCTTTCCCCATCACGAAAACGAAATTGCCCAGAGTGAAGGGGCCACCGGAAAGCCCTTTGCCCTCCACTGGATGCACGCCGTACACCTGCTCGTGGAAGGCAAGAAAATGAGCAAGAGCCTAGGCAACTTCTTTACGCTCGACGACCTTCTGGAAAAGGGATTCGCACCCGACGCCATCCGCTACCTCCTGGTCTCCGGGCACTACCGCCAGCAACTGAACTTCACCCTCAAGGGTGTTGAAGGGGCGGCCAGCGGGCTCAAAAAACTCCGCAAGCTCGCCGCCCACCTGCGCGTGCCGGAGGATGCCGACCGCACCGCCCCACCGCCCGGTTCCCCCACTGGGGCCTTCGCTTCCGCCTGGGCGGTCCTGCGGGATGACCTCAACACCCCGGCCGCCATCGGCGAGCTCTTCAAAACCGGTTCCGCCCTCCTTTCCGAGTCTCCCCGCGAGGAAGACCGTATGGGACTGCACAAGCTCCTCTTCGCCCTCGGAATTCCCCCGGTCGGCCCCGAGAACACCACCGCTGAAACCGATGCCCCTGAGGCCATCCGGGCTCTTGCCGACCGCCGCTGGCAGGCCAAAAAGGACCGGGATTTCACCGCTGCCGACGCCCTCCGCGCGGAACTCACGGCTGCCGGATGGCAAGTCCTCGACGCAAAGGACGGCTACACGCTCGAACCTCTTGCCCGCTGAAGAGGATCTGCCCGCGATGAACCGCCCAGCCTCCTTCCAAGCCCTCGACCCCGCCACGGGCAAACCCCTCGCCCTCTCTGCGGATGAATGGGCCGAAGGCGACCGGCCGGTCCTCGTGCCGATGTTTTCTGCTCACCACCCCGACGCCACGGCCTCCGTGATCATTTTTCCCGGCGGAGGATACGGCAAGCTCGCCCGGCATGAAGGGGAGGGTCTGGCCCAATTCTTCAACCTCCTTGGTCTGCACGCCTTCGTCCTCTTCTACCGCCTGGGAACGAAAGGTCACCGCCATCCGGCTCCGCTCGAAGACGCCCTCCGCGCCATCACCTTCGTGCGGGCAAAAGCCGGGGAGTGGGGACTCGACAGCCAACGCATTGCCGTGACCGGGGCCTCCGCCGGCGGCCACCTGGCGGCCACGCTCCTCACGCTTACAAGCGCCGGCCGCCTGCCAAAAGAGTTGGGGTCGTTCTCACCCACAGGCACCTGCCCGAACCTCGGGATTCTGAGCTACCCCGTTATCCGCATGGAGACCGACGGCCATCGTGGTTCCCGCCAAAATCTCCTCGGCGAGTCCCCCCAACAAGCCGACCTCACCCTCCTCTCCGCCGACCGCCAGGTGACGGTGAAGACACCCCCCTGTTTTATTTGGCACACCGTGGAAGATGCGGCCGTGCCAGTGGACGACTCCCTTGCCTTCGCCGCAGCGCTCCGCCGGGAAGGGGTGCCCTTTGAACTCCACGTTTACGAACACGGTGTCCATGGCAGCGGTATCCGCAACTTCACTCACCCCCTCCTCAACGACCTGCGCCACTGGCTCAATCGCCGGGGATGGGTAGCTTGATTTCGAAATAGAAAGCCCAGCTGGATTTTCGCGGCGAAGCTCCCTAAAAAGCCATATTGCGGGCAATCCCGCCTGCTTAAGATTTTGACCAAACCAAGTCCCGTTCATGGGCATCAGCTCCGGTGACCGACCAATTGTCGAGACGGAGACCGCGCACATGATCGGCAATGGCCTGGGCGCGCTGTTTCCCATAGGCCGGGCCGGGGCGACGACGACACGGGCACTGCCCAAGCGCACATTGCGGATGGAGCCAGCGGCTTTTCCGGAGGCATAGTCGCGGAGCACCGGCATCGATAAGAGTCGGGTAAGCGCTGCCGGCATCAAAGTGCAACTGGCTGCCCTGGATGTTTTCCATGCAGCCAACGTCCCCGCGCAGGATACCGCGACAATGCAGTCATCGCCGCAGGTAAGATCACAATCACTGATAATGACATCCCGACAGCCATCCGGATCGATACCGTCGCTATTGGGCCAATTGTGGCGCATGCGCAGGCCATGCAAACGCAACTGCTTGCAGCGGCGCAGGTGCAAACTCCACCATATCGCCCAAACAAAAGACACACGCTCGATGCCCACACCGGAAAAGCCCTCGAAATAGTCCATGGCCGGGCGGAAGATGGACTGAGCGGAAAGCCAATCAGGGGCCTCCTCCAAGGCTCCCCCCTCAAATTAGGCTTCCCACACCGGTGCCTCTCCCCAATCGATCAGGCCCGCACTTTGCCAGACGGCATATATCAGAAGAGGATTGTGGATACAGTGGAATCTAAAAGAGATCAAACCATCCGCGCTGAGGGCGTCGGCAAGGGCAAGAATGCAGGCTCGATGGAGGAAGCGTTTCATGACAGTAGGATTGATCGAATGCGTGCGCTTCCGGATGGTTTAAACTCCAGGACTCGCGATGGCATTCGCCAGCGAAAGGGAGCGGCGGATTCCGCAAAGAGGCGAAGATCCGGCGGGCGTAGACTTCGTCTCCGGCGATATTGCGATGCAGATCAATCATGCGCTCGATGAGAAACTCACCTGGCGGAAAATAGACCGCTCCCCCACTCTGCACCCAAACCGCTTCGAATGCCCTACGAATGGCCATATCGTTGGGAGTCACCTCGTCGCCCACGCCTCCGAAGGAAGAACGAAAGACTGCATTAATATACCACGTATATTTTTTCTTGAATTGCCTCCGAAATTGTGCAGGCTGAGGGCATTATGATGATGCAACTGATCCCACCGAAGTCTCGACGCGCACCTCGGATTCTTTGCAAGGACGTCCGGGCATATTATCATGTGGTCAGCCGGGTGATTGACCGGTCTTTTCGCCTCACCGACGTGGAGAAGGCGGTCTTTCGCGATTTGCTCCGGCGGGTAGCGGAGTTTTGCGGGGTGCAGGTGCTCACGTATGCGATTCTGGACAACCACTTTCATCTCCTCGTGGAGGTGCCAGCTTCGCCGGGTGAGCTAGACGATGAAGAACTTAGGCGGCGGGGGCGGTTGCTCTATGGCGAGGAGCGGAAGGGGCAGCCGCTGTCTTTCTTTCGCATCGACCGGGCTTTGGCCGCCGGGGGCGAAAGCCGCGAGCGCATGCGGGCGCTGCTCATTGGGCGGATGGGCTCGCTGCCGATGTTCGTGAAGATCCTCAAACAGCGCTTTTCGATCATCCACAACCGCAAGCACGACCGTCTGGGGACGCTCTGGGAGGATCGTTTCCATAGTGTGTTGGTGGAGGATTCGACGGCGGCGCTAACAGCGGTGGCGGCCTACATCGATTTGAATGCGGTGCGCGCGGGGATCGTGCAAGACCCCAAGGACTATCGATTCAGCGGCTATGGGGAGGCGGCAGGCACACGCGGGGGATTCAGCCGCTTTCCCTTGTTTGTGCGGCTGGCGGCGGGACATGCGGAATTGATCGAGAAGATCGCGGCGCTGTATCGTCGGCGGTTGTTTATCTCCGGGAAGGATCCGGGCAAGGGGGGGACGGTCTCGAAGGAAGGCTTGGAGCGGACGCTTCGGCAAAACGGGGCGCTCACCCTGAGCGAATCCCTGCGTTGCAGGCTTCGCTATATGACGCGGGGTGCCATCATTGGGTCCAAAGCCTTTATTGAGCAGTGGGCGGCACAAAACAAGGCGAGGTACTTTCCAAAACGTCCGAAGAAAGCCAAATGTCTTGCACAATCAGATGACGGTCCTCTGCTGTTTCGGCTTCGCTGATGATCAACCTATCCGGTCGATTGATCGCATGGACCCGAACGCCCGGCGGAAATGGCGAAACCCGGATTGCGAGTGTCAACTCAAGGCGCGAGCGATGGTGACCAATTCAATGAAGGACTTGGCTTGGAGGGAGGCACCGCCGATGAGGCCGCCATCGATGTCTTCCTGAGAGAGCAGATCCTGGGCATTACCAGGCTTCATGGATCCGCCATAGAGGATACGGATTTTGGCAGCAGCGGTATCACCAAAACGCCCGGAAAGCCACTTGCGAATGAAGTGATGGACTTCCTGGGCCATTTCCGGGGTCGCTGTTTTACCCGTGCCGATCGCCCAAACAGGCTCATAGGCAACGACCACGTTCTCCGCCTGATCCGCCGAGACATCGGCAAGCCCGCCTTCGAGCTGGGTTTTCACGACGTCTTTTGTCTGATCGGCCTCACGCTCTTCCAGTCGTTCACCCACGCAGAGGATGGGCTTGAGGGAGCTTTCGAGGGCGGCAAGGACCTTGCTGTTGATAAAGGCATCCGTCTCCGCGAAATACTCGCGCCGCTCGCTGTGGCCGAGGATCACGAAGTTGCAGAAGAGCGAACGGAGCATCACGGGGGAGATTTCTCCTGTGAACGCGCCCTCATTTTCCGGATACATATTTTGCCCGCCCACGTGGATGGTGGAGCCTTCGAGGGCCTTGCCGCAGCTTTCCAGCGCGGTGAACGGGGGGCACACGACCACGGTGACATCGGACTGGCTGCCAACGGATTGGTGAATCTCGCGGACAAGATCGATCCCTTCGGAGGCGGTCTTGTTCATCTTCCAGTTACCGGCGATGAGATAGCGGCGAATACTTTTCGGCATGAGTTAAAGGGGGTTAAGCAATGGAGAATTTGAGCGGTTGGGTTAGCTGTCTTTCTGGTCCAGCGCGATCACGCCGGGCAACTCTTTTCCTTCGAGAAACTCGAGGCTGGCGCCGCCGCCGGTGCTCATAAAGGAGACTTGCTCGCTGAAGCCGCTGCGTTTCACCGCCTTGACGGAGTCACCGCCGCCGATGATGGAGACACAATCGGCCTTGGCCACGGCCTCGGCGATGGCGAAGGTGCCACCGGAGGAATCGATAATCTCAAAAATACCCATGGGGCCGTTCCAAAGGACGGTCTTCGCGCCCTCCACGGTCTTTTTGTAGAGTTCGATGGTTTTCGGGCCGATGTCGACACCCTCCCAGCCATCGGGGATGTCGCCTTCGACGATTTGGGTCTTGCCGAGGAGCCCGCCTTTGAAGTCGAGCGCGTCGCAGACGAGGTTGTCCACCGGGAGGAGAAACTCCACGCCCTTGGCCTTGGCCTTTTCGAGGGCGGCCTTGGCCACATCGACCTTATCCGGCTCGGAAAGGCTGTTGCCCACTTTGCCTCCGAGGGCGAGGCGGAAGGTGTAAGCCATGGCCCCGCCGATAAGAATAGAGTCGGCCTTTTCGAGAAGGGCATCGATCACGGTGATCTTGTCGCTCACCTTGGCGCCGCCGAGGATGACGACGAAGGGACGCTCCGGCTTCTCCGTCTTCGAGCCGAGGTATTCGAGTTCCTTTTGCAGAAGGAAGCCGCCCACGCAGGTATCGACATGCTTCGTGATGCCTTCCGTGGAGGCGTGGGCGCGGTGCGCCGAGCCAAAAGCGTCGTTCACATACACATCGGTGTTGGCCGCCAGGGCCTTGGCAAACTCGGGGTCGTTTTTCTCTTCACCTTCGTGAAAACGCACGTTTTCGAGGAGCGCCACGCCGCCATCCGACATGGCTTTCACAGCCATTTCGACGGATACGCCGATGCACTCGTTGATGAAGGTAACGGGCGTGCCGAGCTTGACCGCGAGATCGTTCGCGACCGGCGAGAGGCTGAATTCCGGGTTTGGCTTGCCCTTGGGGCGCCCCAGGTGGCTGCAAAGCATGACTTTCGCTCCCTGCTTGGCGAGGTAACGGATGGTGGGGAGCGCCGCGACGATGCGCGAATCGTCGGAAATCGCCCCGCCTTTCATGGGCACGTTAAAATCGACCCGCACAAACACGCGTTTGCCGGCAACTTGGATGTCTTCGATAGTCTTGATGGACATGGCTTGAGTCAGGTTTCCTGCTTCACCCGCAGAAAAGGGGTCTTTCGGCGGCGCCGGAGCGCTCAGGAGAACAAAAAATCGCCGCCCCCGTTCGCGGTCGGAACTGCTGAACGAAGGCGGCGACGAAAGGCGAAAATCAGAGCTTCACGACCTTCTTGAGAAGGTCAATGATGCGGTTGGAGTACCCCCACTCATTGTCATACCAGCTCACGAGCTTGAAGAATGTGTCGTTCAGGCCCATGCCGCTGCCCGCATCGAAAATCGAGGAGGCGGTGGAGTGGATGAAATCGGTCGAGGCCACTTCGTCCTCGGTGTATTCGAGAATGCCCTTCATGGGGCCTTCGGCGGCGGCTTTCATCTTTTCGCAGATTTCCTTGTAGGAAGTCGGCTTGGCCGTCTTCACGGTGAGGTCGACCACGGAAACCGTCGGCGTGGGCACGCGGAAGGCCATACCGGTGAGCTTGCCCTTCACTTCCGGGAGCACGAGGCCCACAGCCTTGGCGGCACCGGTCGTGGAGGGGATGATATTGATGGCGGCGGCGCGGCCACCCTTCCAGTCCTTCTTGCTCGGGCCGTCGACAGGCTTCTGCGTCGCGGTGTAGCTGTGCACGGTGGTCATGAGGCCTTCGACAATGCCGAAGTTTTCCAGAATCACCTTGGTGATCGGGGCCAGGCAGTTGGTTGTGCAGGAAGCGTTGGAGATGATGGTGTCGGCGGCGGTGAGCTCTTCATCGTTCACGCCCATGACGACCGTCTTGACGCCATCGCCCTTACCAGGAGCGGAAATAATGACCTTCTTGCAGCCGGCGTCGATGTGACCCTGCGCGAGTTTGTCTTCCACGAAGAGCCCGGTCGACTCGATGACGATTTCCACACCGAGTTCGGCCCAGGGCATCGCCTTCGGGCCCTCGCGCACGGCGAGGCACTTGATCTTTTGACCGTTCACGACGAGGACATCGTCCTCTGCCACGTCCGGGGAGGATTTTTCGCTCGAGACGGTTCCCTGGAAGCGCCCCTGCACGGAGTCATACTTCAGCAAGTAGGCCAGGTTGTCCGCCGGCACAAGGTCGTTGACGGCAACAACCTCCAGTTCAGTGCCGAGCAAACCTTGCTCAACGAGCGCACGAAAGACCAGCCGCCCAATGCGACCGAATCCGTTAATTGCGATTTTCGTAGCCATATTTCTGATTTTGAGAAAAGTCCATTGAAGCAGGCGCGGTAATAACCTCAACCCGATTCCATTTAAAGCGGAAGGGTTCAGAGATCAAGCCAAGCCCCGTCGGTAAGCAAGCGTTATCTCGGGCTTTCCGCGCTCACTTCAATCAAAAAATTTATTCTGACGCCGTTCCTTATTAGAAAAACTATCCCCTGCCCTATGGCTGAGGGATCCCATGGGGGGCAAATTCGGCGCAAGTTGACCCGTCAGCAAGGCCACCTTCGCCAGTTTGCTTTTGACTTGCTATCCTGAGCCGGTTGACAACCTCTCGCATTTCATCCTTTCCCCATCTTAAATCTGTTCCCGGAAAAATTATGTCACAAAGCAATTCCAAGCTCGATTGGTGCGTCGTCCGCCTCGGTGAAGACCTGAACTGGTGGGTCACGGAAATCTCCGACCCCATCCACTGGGATGTGGATGGCCTGGGCGTGGTCGACCCGCGGCAAATGAGCTACATCCTGGAGCAATGCGATGCGTTGCGGGAGTATGGCTTCGATCCCGATGTCATCGATGAAGCCTTCTACGCCTTTCGCATCGACGAGGAGCAGGAGGGCGGCCGGGTGCGCATCAGCCTCAGCCGGGATTCTCTGCTTGAAGACGAAAATCAACTCTTCGCTCTGCCGGATATCATCGACGAAGAACGCGGCCCCTTCGCTGACTTTCTGGACCAGATCACCCGCTTCCGCGTGAAAATGCTCAACGATCTCATCGACTTCGACCAAAACCTCACCGTCGACGAGCTTGAAGACGAAATCCGCGAGCGCCAAAACCAGGAATACATGGAGGGCCGGGCCGTCCATCCGTTCGCCGAAATCACCGCGATCCTCGACTTCACCCCGGATGGCTACGAACTCGAAGACGAGGAGCCCCGCAGCAAATCCGAGGATGAAGATATTGATGACATCCCTGATTTCGAAGACGAGGAGGACGGCGAGAAGATCGAGGAAGACGAAACGATGAAGTGGGACGAGGATGAAGAGGAGGAAGATGATTTCGACGACGATGATTCCAGCGCCGACTCCGATGATGATGACGCTGGAGACGAGGAGGACGAGGCGGAAGAAGAGAATGATGACGGGGGCAAACGCTCCGGTAGCCGCCGTTGAGCCGACCAGCGCATGATTCGATTCGAAGGGATTGCCCTCGCCTACGGCACCCAAGTCCTTTTCAACGGCGTCAGCGGTCACTTGGGGACCCGCGAGCGGGTGGGCTTGGTGGGCCTCAACGGGACGGGCAAATCCACCCTGCTGCGTATCCTCACGGGTCGGGTATCGCCGGATGCGGGCGAGATTGAACAGGCGCGGGAGGCGTCCATCGGCTTTCTGTCACAGGAGGCCGCCATCGACGTGGAACGCCCCATCGTGGAAGAAGTCGAAGGCGGCGATGCACGTCTGCGCCGAATCTCCCTGGAACTTTCGCAGGCCCATGAAGCGCTCGAAAAGTGCGATCCCGCCTCCCCGCCCTACCGCCAGGGCTTGGAAAAAATCGGGCAACTGGAGGCCAACTGGGAAACCCTGGGCGGCTACGCTCTGCGCGCGCGCGCTGAGAGCATTCTGGAGGGCCTCGGCTTTGCCACGGAAGATCTGCGCCGCCCCGGAAAGGAGTTCAGTGGCGGTTGGCGCATGCGCGTGGCCCTCGCCCGCCTTCTCCTCGCCAATCCCGCCTACCTCTTTCTCGATGAGCCCACGAATCACCTCGATATGGACTCAATCCGCTGGCTGGAGCGGTTTCTGCGTGACTATGAGGGTAGCGTCGTTCTCGTCTCGCACGACCGCGCCTTTCTCGACGGGCTCTGTCAGCGCATCCTGCACCTCGAACGCGGCCGACTCGAGAGCTACACCGGCAACTACACCGCCTTCGCCCACGAGCGCCAAAACCGCAAAGCCATCCTCGAACGGACCGCCGCCAACCAGGCGCGTGCCATAGAGCGCACGCAGCGCTTCGTCGACCGCTTCCGCTACCAAGCCAACAAAGCCCGCCTTGTGCAGAGCCGCATAAAGGCTCTTGAAAAAGTCGAGCGCATTGAACTGGAGCCGGACGACGAAAGCTTCTCATTCGCCTTTCCCGAACCCGCGCGCGGCGGCGCGGAAGTGCTCAAGATTGAAGGCCTCTCCCACCGCTACGGCGAACAAACGGTCCTCCACGACATCCACCTGAAACTCGAACGCGGCGACCGCGTGGCTCTGGTCGGAGTAAATGGTGCGGGTAAGTCCACGCTTTGTCGAATCGCGGCCGGGCAGATAACCCCAACCGCCGGCACCGCCACCCTCGGGTATGAGATCGCACTCGGCTACTTTGCACAGGAACAGGCCGACATCCTCGATCCCGCGCTCACCGTGCTCGAAGCCGTGGAAGCGGTTTCACCGCCCAACTACCCCATCCCCGCGCGCACCCTCCTCGGTGCTTTTCTCTTCAGCGGCGATGATGTCTTTAAGCGCATCCACGTGCTCTCGGGGGGCGAACGCAACCGCCTCGCCCTCGCCCGCATGCTCGTGCAACCAGCGAACTTTCTCATCCTTGACGAGCCGACAAACCACCTCGACATGCGAGCCAAGGAGGTTTTGCAACAAGCGCTCCTCGGCTATAGCGGCACGCTCCTCGTCGTCTCGCACGACCGCGCCTTTCTCGATCCCCTCGTTGACCGCGTTCTCGAAGTGGGCCACGGACGCGTCCACACCCACCACGGCACCCTGAGCGAATACCTCACTGCCAAAGAAGCCGAGGAAGCCGCGGCCAAGAGCAAAGAACGCGCCGCCAACCGCGACGATGCCACCGGGGGCGACCGCTCCCGCCGAAAACGCCGCGACCGCGCCGAGCGCCGAAAGCTCCTCGCTCCCCTCCGCCAGGAAGTGGCCGCCCACGAACGCACCATCGCCGAACTCGAAAACCGCATCGCCGAACTGGAGACAAAGATGCAGGACCCCGCCTTCTTCCGCAGCGGCCAGGAAACAAAAGGTGCCGTAGAGGCGCACCTGGCCGCAAAAAACAAACTCGACCACGTTCTCGTCGAATGGGAAACCGCCCTCGGCAAAATTGAAGCCCTCGAAGCCGAAGACGAAACCCAGTGATCCCGAACACAAGCCGCTCCCCCGCCGACACCGCCGTTTGTGGCCGGCCCATCCCCGGGTAAGCTAATCGAGAAGGCCTCGTGAACGGGCTTCCACCTCCGAAAGAAACGCCTGCGTGAGCGGTGTCGGTTGAATCGTCCACAATGCGCCAATCTCAAATCTGCTCACCCCCGGAAGGCTCAGAAACCGAAATCCAGGCGGGGCCGGTGTATTTGGCAACCGTGCATACACCCCCACACCAAATCCCCGCTGACAATAAATTTTTACCAGGTCGGCTGCATTGACGACCAACCGGGTTGGCCAGTGAATTTTCCGTTCAGCGAGAAACCGTCGAAAGTGGCGCACGGCGGACTCTTCTTCCCGATAACTGATCAGCGGCGGAAGCCGGGGAAAGCTCTGCAAAAGCTCTTCGCTGCTCTCCCAGGGTGAATCCACCGGAACGAGCAAAACCGGTTCCACGCGGGCCAGGACGCGCTGTTCACACCCTTGCCCGGCTCGCCCACTTAGCTCGGTGAGGGCAAGATCGATCTGCTGGCGGGCAAGAAGATCGAGGGCTTCGCGCTGATCCGTCTCCCGAAGTTCGAGGTGAAGCTGGGGTCGACGGGACGTGAACTTTTGCAAAATTTCCGGCAAATAGTCGCGCAAAATACTGGGGATCGCTCCCACGCGCAGACGATGCCGCCCATCTTCGGTGAGAACGCGCTCGATTTCCGGCAGCCCGGAAAAAAACGGGCGGGCGAAGTCGGCCAACTTTCGCCCTTCCGGAGTGAGGGCAAAAGGACGTCGGCGAAAGAGGGTCAGGCCGAGCTCGGCCTCCAACTTTTGGATCTGTGCACTGACCGCCGGTTGCCCGATTCCATAGGGAATCCGCCGCAACGCAGGGGTGATGCCGCCCGCTTCGGCAACGTGGTGAAAAAGCTCCAGATGGTGAATATTCATGGCAGGCAAATCATCGATTCTATTGATATGAAACTAAATTTTATCGATTTTGTAAATGCATCATTTTGTGGTAGCCTTGTTCCTATGCCATCCCGCTCCAAGACACCTTTCCTTTCCGGAAGACAGAAGAAACAGAGAAGCGCACCCTCTTTCGATCAAGACATCGCAAACAGACTGAAAACAAGTTACGCCCGTCCTCCAGCCTCCTTCACGGGGCGGAGGCCGGTGCTTCTCTTTAGCGCAAATCTCCCCTGCTGAAATCAGGGGCTTTTTTCGCTCAACAAGGGCGCTGTCACTCCCGTGGCGGCGCCCTTTTCATTATTTGCCCCCTGGCTTGGCAAGACGGCTCGGCGGGGTGCCCCGCTCAGCCCAACGGGCGCGCGCTTTCCGTCTGCCCCCGGGGGATGCAGGAGCGCGCTCCATTGAGGATCTCCCGGACAAAGGCTTCGGGGGTCTCCGTCGTGGAGAGTTTCCGAATCCGCTTGAGCCGCTGCGCATAGTCGGTGCTGCCCTTGGCCCATTGTTCCACGAGGGTGAAAAGGTCCTCCGCCCGGCGAATAATTGCCGCCGCTCCTTTCTCTTCCAGAAAACGGATGGTGAGGCGCTCTTGCGGCATCACCCCCCCCAGCGAATCAAAGATCACCGGACATCCGAAGTGCACCGCTTCGGCAGTGGTGTTGGCTCCCCCGCGCGTGACAACACAGTCCGCCGCCTGCAAGTAGTGGTGAACCCGCTCACTGTATCCCTCATAGTGGACGGGGAGGTCCGGATGGCAGCGGCACCACTCCCGAACATCGGCCAAGGCCCGCTCATTCCGCCCGCAGACCGCGAGCACCTGGATCTCCTTCCTCAGCGGATAAAGGGCGCGCAGAAAGGTCGTGTGGTGATTCGCTCCGAAACCTCCGGTGGCCAGAAAGACGGTAAACCGATCCTCCCCGCATCCGCATAGATCCCGCCGAAGCTCCTCAATTTTCTCGGGGGAAAGCACGGCGGAGAACGTCTCCGGCGGAAGAAACTTGCGCAGAAGGCGGGTTTTTTTGCGGGGCACGCCCAACTCAATGGCGTAAGAACGCGCCTCTTCCGTCCGCGCCCCGTAGAGATCCACAGTCGGGTTCACCCAGTTGTGGCTAAAACCCTCCCCGCCGGTCCACTCGCCGCAATACGTTGCGCAGAAGACCCGTGTTCTTCCGAGAATCCGGCGGGCATCTTCAAAGAAACCGCAGTTTGTGCTGTCGTGCACGCTCAAGACCGCATGGGGTCGCCAATCCGCGACCAGCCGCCGATAATAGCCGCCGCCAAAGCTCACGCGCCCCTCGTGGGTGCCGGCGATCACTTCCACGATGTGCCAGTAGACATTGTGGAGCAACGGGGCACGGCGTTGGATAAAATTATAAATCCCCACCCCCAGCCGACCGATAAAGGAGCCTTCCTCAATAATCTGGGCAATGCGCACCTCGACCTGCGGTCCCTCCAGCGCCGCCGCCCAGGCCGCGAAGGATTGAGCCCGCATATTGTGCCCGCTTCCCGTACTCGAAGTCAGGACGAGAATGCGTAATCTTGGAGGAGCCGAGGGGGTCATTCACCAAACATCATCCCTTCAACCGGGAAAAATTAAAGTCACAATTTCCACCTTTCAGACGCTTCCCGTTCAGACTGGGGAACACGAGAAAAAAGTGCACGGCACAGGAGACCCCCTAACCAACACCCCGAAAGTTGATCTTTTTCAATGGGTTATATCCCTCAACGTGCCCCTTCTTCAAAGTGAACCTGTTGTGCACGTGCCCACCTTTCCAAGCGTGGCAGGCTTTTCGCGAAGCCTCCGGATTTCGGTAGAGGTCGCGGACCGGAAGCCCCCGGCCGATATCATTCTGCCATAGACAAAGAAAACCATTGTCGCCGCGCGCCGCTTCCTTTGCATAGGAGGAATGCCAGCAGAAAAAATCGAACTTGATCTTGTGCAAATGGTGGTTGAGCAAAACATCCCGGAAAAGCGGATTGTCGCGCAGATCATGGAGGACCTCCGTCGACAGCTTGAGCAGAAGGAGGAAAAGGAATCCACTCCCCGCCAGAAGAAGGAGTTTGCCATCCTCGTCTCCGACCCGGAAGGCCACCTCGAAGGAAAGCACAAGGTCGGATGGGTTCTGCAAATCCCTGAGGGCGACGACCCTGCGGAAATCGAAAAGAAGATCGCCTCGGCCGCGATTGAGTTCAACACCAGCCCCAAGGGACGCAAATTGCCCGTTAGCAGCGTGGGGGAAGCCTGCGAGGCCATCCCGCCCAAATTCACCAAGGACCATGGCTTCTGGATCAAAACGAAAGAAGCCGTCCAGGTCCTGCGGACAAAAAACAAGCTGAGTTTCGACGGACTCGGGGAATGATCCTCGGAGTACGGACAACTCCACATCGCGGATGGGGGTGTTGGCATCAAAGCGCCCGAACTGCACCGTCCCGTTCAGGTGGGCGAATATGTTCTCAAACCCAAACCGCACATCGCGCACCCCGGGCGACGCGGCAGGCCCGCGAACGGCTGCCCGCGCGCCTCCGCCTGGTGTCGAACAGTGAACCAGGTCGCCCCCCCCCAGCAGTCGGCATCGCACCGCAGGCCAAAGCAGTCCGGAGGATCCATCGCCGGCCCGCCTGCGAATGCTCAGAGAGCCGTTGCGGCGGCTTCGGAACGGGGGCGAAGCCCGTGATGGGCGTAAAACCGGTTGGCCCCGTCCTCGCCCATGTAGCGGCGGAGGGTGCGCTCATCCGTCTTCGTGAGGTCCACGAGGACGAGCCCGTCGACGCAGTTGGCGAAGTCCGGATCGACGTTGAAGCTCAGCATGGTGGCGTTGAGCTTGAGGTATTGGCGCAAGAGGACGGGCACCCCGCGCTCCTCCTTTTCAATTTCGGAAATGAGAGCGGAGACATCCTCGATATCTTGCACCGCGCGAGAGAAGGAGGACCGGTCGAGGCGGCCGAAATAGCGGGAGCGGGGCGGGTTTTTCGCCCGCACTTGGCCGGAAAGCTGCACATTGAGGGTCTTTTCCCGGAGGAAGGACACCATGAGATTGCGCGAGAGACTTTTGTATTCGCTGCTGATGCTCACCGGGCCAAAGAGGATTTTGTATTTCGGGAAGCGCGCCACAAACTGACCAATGCCCCGCCAGATCAGGCCCAAAGAGGTGTATTTGCGCTGGTAGGCGGCGACGATGAACGAGCGACCCAGCTCAATAGCGGGGCTTAACCCTTCAAGCACACCGGGTTTATAGTGGAAAAGGGTGCGCGTGTAGAGACCCGCCGGTCCGTCGCGGCGCAAAATATCATCCGTGAGGCCCAGACGATAGGCCCCGACGACCTCCGTGCGGGCGCGATTCCAGAGAAAAAGGTGAAGGTATTGAGTATCGAACCGGTCAAGATCGCGCGCCAAGCCGGTGCCCTCCCCGACCGCGCGAAAAGTCACTTCGCGCAAGCGCCCGATTTCCCGAAGGAGGGTGGGGATCTCCTCCGCACGGGCGAAATACACGGCATGCTCCCCCGAGGCGACCAGACAGCGCTCCTCCGGCAAAGCCGCGATCTCGGCGCACAGCGCGTCAACCGGTTCGGGCGGAGCGATGGGGGCTTGGGAGGACGGCACATTTCGCCGAATAAAGCGAAACGACGTTTTTTCAGCCAGCTCGCGATTCCGCAGAATGTAAGTTTTCAAGCGGAGGTAGTCCATGAGCTGGCGGTTATCGGTAAATTTCTCCAGCCGTGCCGGTGTGATCGGGTTACCGACGCGGAAGGTCACCGAACGGTTTTCCATGCGAAGGAGTTCACGCCCGAGCAAGAGCGTGCGGATGCGCGGATGGAGCAAGCCAAGGGCTTGAAAAAGGTTGGAGTTGCGCCCCTCGAAATACACCGGAACGACGGTGGCGCGGGACTTCCGGATGATCGTGCCCAAATTCATTGCCCAGGGCGGATCGCTCACATGAAAGCGCGGGAGGTGCAGGTGCGAGACCGTGCCCGAGGGAAAGGTGGCGAGCAGCCCCCCTTCCTTGAGCCACTTCATGCAATCACGGATAGGGCGAAGATTCGTGGCCGCTGCTCCCTCGCCGCCAAAGGGATCCACTTGGATAATGGACGGGCCAATCCCCTCAATCCGCGCGAGAAGGTAATTCACCAGAAGGCGGCAGTCCGGTCGCACCCGGCGCAGCGCCGCCCCCAGGGCAATGCCATCGGCACCCCCATATGGATGGTTGCTCAGGAGCACGACCGGCCCGGTCGCGGGGATTTTTTGCAGATCCGCCCCGGAGTAGTTCACCTGGAGATTCAGCGTGCGCAGGGCACGGTCAAAAAAATCGTCCGGATTCGTTCCGCTTTGAAGCAGACGCTGGTAGGTCGCTTCCAGCTTGCGCAGCCGCAGAAGCGGCTCGGCAAGATTGAGAAAAGAGACGGCCAGACGACGGCTCCGGGAGGACCCGGCCCAGGAGGCAAAATCAAGAAGAGGCGAAGGAGGAGGAGGGGGAGTGCCCGAAGAGGACATGACAATTAGGAACGATGCAGAAGCCTTCCACAAAATCGAGCAGAATCGGCGGCCTTCACCCTGTCGAAAATGTAAATTTCCGGTCACGAAACCAAGGCAAAAGGATGGCGAACGGCCGCGCCTGAAAAAACGTCGGCGAGGGTTCACTCCCACGGGTGTAATCACCAAGTTTGTCGGGCTCTGCGGCACCTTGCCATTTGGCACTGGGAACTTTTTTAAATGTTCTGATCATTACTGCATTGACAGAGGCTAAGCAAGTGTTTGGGTGGCGTAATGAGCAGAAAGTATTGCAGGCGGCTGAAGTATCCACGACTGGCTTGCCACCACCTTATTTCGAGGGTGGTGCAGAAAAGACGGTTGATGGATGAGAAGGCGATGGAGGCGATGCGCCAGATTATGCGTTCGCAGGCGGCGTTTGCAGGGATGGAGGTGCTGACCTATTGCTTTATGGCGAATCACTTTCACATCTTTGTGCGGCTGGATCCGAAGGAGAAGGAGAACTTAGACGATGCGGGCCTGGTGGGGCGGTTTCGAGCGCTGTATGGCGGGACGCGGTGTGCTTCGTTGGGGTTGGATGCGGATGATCTGGCAGTCATTCTGAAGAAGAAAGGAAGCTCCGCCGAGGATATCCGTCGACGCCTGAAGGCGCGGATGGGGGATGTATCGGTCTTTATGCGGGAGGTGAAGACGCGCTT
>JAFIGE010000106.1 GCA_020831585.1 Opitutales bacterium
CTCGATCCTTCGAAGCCGCCTTTCCGTCGCGGTCCGGCGATGAATCCGCCGGACTCCTTTCGCCTTCGGCGGGATGCGGGCTGCCCTTGTAGTCGACCTGTCTTCAGCGGTCGACAAGCAGCGGCAGCGGAGACGGATGCTAAATCCTTCGCGCGGTTGCCGCGTCGCCCAAGGCGCTCGATCCTTCGAAGCCGCCTTTCCCTCGCGGTCCGGCGATGAATCCGCCGGGCTCCTTGCGCCTCGATGTTTGTCCGTGCTTTGGAAACGGGTAACGCTTCCAATCGAGAGGGAATTTCACTGAAGGCAACTCTCTATGACGTTGGCAAAAACCTTAAAATTCCCCGTCTGAGAGAGGGGAAACGGACCTTTGATCTTGCCCAATCAAGTTGCTCCCCTTTTAAATAAGAGTGCTTAATCGCGCTCAGGAACACAGCTTCTGAGACTGCGTTCCGTCTATCACCCCTTCCTAACCGCCCACAGCCATGCCTGTCTTTAGATTTCGCTCGCCCGTGTTCACCCGACTGGCTCCGTTCGCTTTTGCGTTATTATCCCTCGGCAGCGGTGCTGGGGAGGCGCAGGCGCAGGCCACGATCGACGCGGCCATCACTGGCTCGCCCGTTATTGTACGCGAGTGGCTGGCGCTCGAAGTAGCGGAGAAGGATGGGGTTGGCGGATTGGCCAGTGTTGCCTTTACCTATAGCGGTCCTTTTACTTTTACAGCGATACAGCGGACCTTTCGATTGGCTTGGCAGGTGGATGCGCAAGATTCCGCTGGAGATTGGATTCCCCAACAGGTGGCGGGGGGCGCCATGGTGCACCATGGCGATCCTTTCCAAATTTCCCGGTCATCCGTGTCCGTCTCCGCCCCCATTCCCTTCGATGTCAATGTTCCCCTGCATGCCCCCCCCACTGTGCCGACCCGGCTGCGTTTGGTGCTGTCCGTTGAACGCTTCGAGGGCGGTAGCTGGGTGACAGTGGCCGGACCGGATGACGGCTCTTCCGGCCTGCTCATTTACCCCTTCCTCAATACCGATCCGCAAGATGCGGCCCGCAACATGTGGACGCGGATGAACAGCTTCACCGTCGCCCGCCGCTGGGCACTGGAAACGGCTACCAACGTAAATATGCGGGGGTTTCACTTTACCACCCAAGCGCAGGCCCTGCGTTTCGATGCTTTCGACATGCCCGGGACAAATGAGAGCGTGGTTGTGCGTTACCGTTTTCGCCTCTTCCAGCAAGGGAGCCCGGAGGTCGAAATTCCCTTGATGCAAAACACGTTTCCGCGGACTCACAGTATCCGCACACACGAAGGTCAAGAGCCCCACATAAGCACATTCACTGGCAACTTTTACCTGCGCCCGGCAGTGCAACTGAACTCCGCCACCGGCTTTTTTCGGGTGGAAGTGGAGATGGAACACGACGAAGTCCCGGGCGGCCCCGTCCGCGTCGGTGGCAACGGCCTCCTTTCCAACTTGCGCTTGCTGCACTTCAACGGCACCCTGCGCTTTGGCACTCTAGATACCGTAATGCGCGCAATCGGAGGCGATCCGGCCACCGGTGCCTCGCACACAGCGGCGCACGTCCAGACAACCCTCGCTAGCTACACCGGCTTTCTCTCCCAAAATACGGGACATACCGTCGACACCGCCATAGCCACCACTCTGCGGCTTTTTGCCAATGGCACGGCGCAGGTCTTCTCCGTTCCCTCGTCCATTCCAGTCACGCCCCCCCTTCACGCCCGACCGCGGGCAGGTGGCCGGTATCCGTTTCGAACGCGAAAACATCCTCTTGAATACCTTGGGGGCGCGTGCGGACCTGCGCATCCAGCTTCCCCAGGGCATGGGAATCGGTGCGTTTAACGGCGCCCGGGTGCTGGATTCTTGGATCGGATTGGGAAGCGGTCTCTTTCTCAATAGCGATCTGCAACCTGCCGACCCCGACTACGTCTATGAACGGGGCGGTGCGTCGTTTTGGGTGTTTGAGGAAACGAAACCCGTGGGCACGGAAACAACCATGCTGCAATGGACGGTCGCGGATGCCCGCTTTGATGCCTTCAGTGTGGAGTCGCACCACTATGTGCGGGCAGAACACGTGGAAAAACTGCAAACCGCCCCCCTCCCCGACACCCTCCGCCTGAAGCCTTCGAATGAGGGCTATTTCGCAGGGCTCAACACCTCTCCAACGACGACCGGATTCGTTTGGCGGCTCGGCTCATCGGGGGGCGCGGAGGTATCCGGCGAATACACCTTTGGTCCCGTCGAGTTCCGCACCCATTTTCCCTACAACACAACGGTCATTTCCGGCTTTGGCGGGGAGATGATTTTAGAGGATGACCGCGTCGTCGAAGGTGGCCTCTACTCCGTCGACCTGCTAAAGGTCACTTATCGGGCGGACTGCGATGAAGCGGCCTGCCTGACCGCCGGGGACCCCGGGGATACACAGTCCCTTATCGTAAAGGACTTTGCCGACCAGCTGACTTTCACCGCTGACGGTGGGCTCATGGGGATCGGGTCCCTCGCCGGCCCGCCGGAAGAGCGCAGCCTCCGGTGGGGTGGCGCACCGGGTGTGCCCGGGCACTATGCGCAGGAAACCGATGCCTTCGACGAGGGCGTGTTTGTTATGGCTGGAACCTTCATGCCGGGAAGCTTGACGCCCTCCCCGGAAGCCGGGCTCGACGCAATCCATCACGCGGGCCGGATGCCTGCCTTCGAATCGCTCGATTTCCGACCTGAACTCGTCCTGCCCGGCTCCACCGCCTTTTTTGAGGGGAAAGGCTACTACGCTGGCATCAATGTGCGCGTGACCTCGGGTTCCCTCGGTGCCGTGGCAAAAATCGCCGGCACGCCGGTGCCCTACGCGCTCTCTTCCTGTGCCCGTTTTTATATTCGTCCGGGAGGGGTAACGGGCAAGGTGGAAGTGGTTCCGGGATCCTTTCCGAGCCTACTCACCCTCCAGGGCTACCTCTTTAACTTCACCTACTACGGTGTGGGCTACACCGACAGCCGGATGCGCCCGGATGCCTCCATTGTCACCGGCGGCGTGGAGCTCCCCGGTCCCTCTGATTTCGTCCTCAAGTTTGATTTGCTCACTTTCACCTGCACCGGAGGACTGGATCAGATCTACCCGCCCACCTCCCCCTACCCTGTTGTGCTCAGCTACTGGCTGGCCGACATCGACATCCACTCCGCCCGCTTTGTCACAACCAATCCCTGCCTGCCGGGGGCAAAAGCATCCCTTCTTCTTGGCGTCTCGGCCTACTCCACGCTCATCGACACACCGCTCATCGGCTCAATCGGCATACGGGCAAACGGCGAGCTGATCACACGCGAATTCTCGCAAACAGCAGCGTATGAAGTAGAAATCACCTCCCGCCTGCGCCCGCCCTCCAATTTCACAATTTCCGGGCCAGCTGCGGAACGCTACCGCCTCACCCCTGTGAGCGAGGCCTTCTTCAACGACTTCGCGAGCGCCCAGGACACCAACTTCGGTGCCGGACGCATCAACTTTGCCGCTAAAATGAGCGTTCCTTTCTTTGAGGACCTTGAAGTGCACGTGCAAACGACGGCGCGCCGCAATGCCGACCCGGATGCCGTGGCGCAAATTATGGGCGGTTGGACCGTCGACACGGACGGCACCTTCTTCAATACCGAGTTTTTCGATCCCAACAACGTCGGCTTTCCCGATGGCGTGAGCTGGGCAATTTACCGTGCCCAGGGTGATGACGATGCTTCCAAACCCTTCCTGGTGCATGCTCGTCAGAGCTGGCTGGGCGTGGTCAACTTCAATTACCCGCTTCGCTGGCGCAATACGCTGCGCTCCTTCGAGTCGTGGGAGCCGCGCAAGAACGAACTCCTTATTGTGGAGATTGATCATGAGGTCGTTTACCTCAGCGCGGAAAATGCCGAGCTGAAGTTTGGGGTGAAATACGACGGCCTCCCGAGCATCAATCTCTCCAACTTTGTCTTCAACGCCGTGGAGGAACAGACGGGGGCTCTGAGCGCTTTTCTGAACAGCCTTGCCGCCCCGGTCTTCAGTTATCTCAACGACGGCGTGGACTCCATGGGCGACCTCCTCGCCGACCGGGCCGACGCCATTCTCGAAAGTGTGATCGATCAGATCGAGAGTACTATCATCACGCCGCTTTTTGCCCAGTTGCTCGTCGTCGCAAATGGCGCTGCCGACGCCACCGCCTGGGCAAACGATATCGTGGTGGAAATCCAAAGTGCCCGCACGGAGGTGGAAAGCGCACTGGCCAATATCGCTGGAGCCGTCGGCGAGGCCGATTCCATCATTACTCAAATCGACAACCTCCTTCTGCAAGTCGAGGGGGGCATTGCGGCCGTGGCGGACCGCTTTGTCATCCGCGACGGAGAGGTCGTGCGCATCCAAAACCCCGCCGAGTTGCTTCCCGGCGAAGATGAACTCCTCGGACTGCTCTTCCGCGAGAATTCCTCGGCGGAGTTCCAGATCCTTCAGTCGCTCGTGGGGCTCCTTCTCGATCAAATCAGCGCGGAGCTGGGCGGCAATCTGGCTTCTGTCATTGGCGGAATCCTCGATGGCCCTATCGACGAACTCAACGGCATCATAAACGACCAAATTCAAAAGGCCAAACCCACCCTCGACCGGCTCGTGGAGGTGCTTCACCAAGTGGCCGATCTTGTCGGTCAGGCGCGCCAGGCCACGGCCCTCGCCGGGCAGATCACCGCCGAAATCCAGAGCATCGTGGCCGCGGCCACGGAAGAAGTCGAAAAGGTCGGCGAAGCGTTTGAGGAGGCTTTGCAAAACTACCTTGTTCAAGTGGTTCTCCACCCAACCGAGTTCGTCGAGGGGATGCAGGAGGAAGTGACCACCTTTATCCGGCGCGAAATCACCGATCTCTTCGCGGCCTCGAAGGTCATTCGCGAAGTTCAGCTGGTCCTCCGGCAGCACCTCTACGATGTCGAAACGCGAATGCGTGAGGGGATTGATACCGTCTTTGCCGAGGTCAACAAAGTCGCCCGCAACCTGCTCGGTGAGTTCCTCGCCAAGATCGACGATGAAATCAACGGACTGGTCGGTGATATCAATGGCGTCCTCGGCGCGGCCCAGTTTGATGGCTACGCCCATATCAACGGCAACGCCCTTCGCCTCCTCCGCATCGATGCGGCCATCGAATTCAAGGTGCCCGATGAGTTTCAGTTCAAGGGCTACTTTCAGATCAAACAATTGGAGTCCGACGGCACCGGTTCCTGCAGCCTGGGCACCCCGTCCAATCCCGCCAACGAGGTCACGGTGGGTGCGCTCGGCATCCCTGTGCAGTGGCTCGATTCGAGCATCCGCATGGATATCGAAGGGAAATTCACCTTTGCCGACAAGCCGCTGGGTATGGGCGGCCGCGTCGAAATGACGGAGGGGGAAATCAGCTTCCAGGCCTTCACGATCACGCAGTTCGGAGCCGCCATGGCCTTCGGTAAAACGGAGAATTATCTCGCAGCCAAACTCGGCATGAGATTCCAGGACTACGATATGTTTGGCGGGATTTTCTTTGGGCGCACATGCACCATCGAGCCACTCCGCATGATCAATGAAGATGTCGCGGATGTCCTCGGCACGCCCAACCCCACCTTTTCCGGCGGCTATGTTTACGGCGAAGTCTGGCTGCCGATTTCAGAGATGCTCCTCGGTATTCCCGCTTCCTGCATGTTCCGCATCAATGCGGGCGTCGGGGCCGGTGCGTTTTTCTTCGTCGAAGGCCCCACTTTCGGGGGGCAGATGTTCCTTGGGGTGAGTGGTGAGGCTCTCTGTGTTGTGAGCATCCGCGGTGATGTCTCCCTCGTGGGCGTAATGGTGGGCTCCGATCTGCGCTTCAGCGGACGCGGCAGCCTCTCCGGAAGGGTCGGGGCCTGCCCCTTCTGTGTAAAGTTCAACAAGTCTGCCCGGGTGAAGTTTGAAAACAAGTCATGGAGTGTGGACCTTTGAGCCCATCCGCCCCCGCTACCCTCCGATCTCAAGCCATGAAAACACATCTTCTTTCCGCGCTCTGCCTTTTCGGGCTCCTGCCCTTTCTCCTCGTCACCCCTTCCACACTCGTTGGCCAGGCTGATGCGGACGACCTCCTTTTCACTGTTGGCACGACCACGGCCGCCGAAGACGGCGTATCTTGGGTCTACATCACCTGGTGGTCCTCCGGGACCGGGCTGGACCTCAACCCTTACGGCGTCTACCTAAAGAGCGGATCGTCAGCCAGCTCGGCACCTTATGCCCTCGCCGGGATCACCCGCCCACAAACGGAACCCGTCACCATTCAAGTGCTCCTCTCCCAAGCCGCGGCCTTGGGAGATAACCTCAGCACACTCGAAGACAGTATCGACGGCCTCTTCGATCAACTCGTTCCCCTCGAAGACCTCAGCCTTGCGCAGAAGATTGCGGCAATCATTTCCGCAGCTCCCGCAAGCGATGAAATGACTGATAACCTCTTTCTCCTCAGCCGCCGTCACCCGGCCATCGCCCTTGCTTCCGGGCGCGCCTTTGCGCTCCCCCTTCCCGAGGGCGATACCCACACGTTTGAAATCCGCGCCTGCGTCTCCACCCAACCCGTCGTTTGCGAAACCGTGGTTGGCCGCGTCACCCTGACACCCGGAGAGTTCACCATCCTTCCCGCCCCCGGCGCACCCGTTAACATGCCCTTTGTCGGCAGTGATGGAGCGCGCGACGCCCGCGGCCACCTCAACGCGCCCCTGCGGTGGGCCACCCCCGATGATCTCCGCGCGGATTCCCTGCTTTCCTTCGGTCACAATATCTACCGCATGGATGCCGACTTCGCGGAGAGCGTGGGCTTCCACATGCTCCCGCCCGACAACGCCACCGTCGAAACCCTCCTTGCCGGCGATCCGGCGATCTTCCGGCGAATCAACCGGCTGCCCGTCCTCGCCACGGAGTTGCTCACCCCTGCTGAAGCGGCCAACACCAGCTTTCTGCCCGACCTCCACTTTGTTGTCGACGACAACGACCGCTTCTATTCCGAAGAGCCGCCCTTCGAAGATGGCGACCGCTTCTACTACTTTGTCGCCGCGCGCGACCTCCTTGGCCGCGATGGCCTCCTCTCCAACGGCACCGAGGTCATTCTTTGCTCCATCCTCCCTCCATCCGCTCCCCGCAATGTGCGGGTGAGCAATGCCTACTCGTTCAATGAAGCCAACCGCACCCAGACCCAGATCTTCGGCGTTCAATGGGATCCCGTGATCCCGGCGGAGGATGCGCCGTCCATCGCCGGCTATTGGGTCTACCGCTGGCACTCCATTGAGGAGATGCTTGCCAATCAGGGACAGCCCACCATCCCCGCCGCCGTTGGCACGGGCGGCCGGATCGCCACGGTCGGTCCCGGCGTTACGTCCATCACCGACACCGCACCCGGCTTTCCCTCCATCACTTACGAACGCGGAACCAGCCTGGACGATGAGCCAATTATCAACCAGGCGCAAGCCGGCCTCACCTGGTGGTACACCGTCCGCGCCATCGACGACAGCGTCTGCGGCGGTAACCTGTCGCCCAACAGCGGCCCTGCCTTCGGCGTCCTGCGGGACCGGGTCGGACCGAACGAACCGACCGGCCTCGTGGAGTTCAGTTGTGAGGAGTTGGTTCTCATCGAAGATGACCGCCGCCAGTTTTTTGAATTGGAGCGCGGCTTTCCGGACATCGTGCCCTTCCGTATTCAAGTTTTTGCCAACAATAGCGAAGCCGACTGGATGGAGGTCTACCGCTACCCGTTTAAAGGCCCCGAAGACTTCATCGGGCGCGCCAAGATACCGGGTGCGGACGGTTTTCCGGGAGTCGTCGAAGGATTCTTCTTTGAGCGTGAGAAGGGCGATCCCTTCAGTCTCGTCGTCATCGCCGGCACGGGCTCGGGCGAGCGCTCCCGGCCGCAGACGGTTTTGCTCAGCCTCCAACCCAACTCCCAAGTGGGAGAGATCGTCTCCCTCACCGCGCTCTTCGACGAAAAGGCCCGCGATTGTAATCGCCACCGCACCGTCAACCGCAACACCGGGCGCATCAATGCCCTTCGCGTGACCGTCTTCCTCACACCCGGCACCGAGGAGTGGAAAGTCTACCGCCGGGTGGACAATGGAAACTGGAGCCTCTTCCGCCAGGGACTCGAATCCTTTGAGGATGCCGCCGCCATCATCGTTGAAGACACCGATCTGCCGCTCAACGGAGGCAGGGTTTGCTACGCCGCCCAACTCTTTGACCGCCATGGGAACGCCAGCCAGCTCAAACCAATCGACTGCGTCCCCATCGAACCGCGCGTTCCCCCGCCCACGCCTATGCTCAGCATCCCTCTTTCACTGGGTGAGACCCTGGACGAAGCCGGGGCTCTCGTGCAGTGGTTCTGTGCTCCTTCCGGTGTGGAACGCTTTGAATTCTGGATCTCCCAGGACAATGTTGCCCCGGTCGGTCTCCCCAGTAGCGAACTCTTCCTCAATCTCCCTCCGGCCCCCTGGAACTCGGAATTTTTCACCCTCCGCGCCATCTCGACCGATGAAGGCTTCATCCTTTATCGCACTTACGTCTCCCGGCGTGTGGGGCCGCTTCATCCCAATGCTCCCGAATACAGCTTGCCCCTCGACCTCGGCTTCAGCCCGGGCGCAACCTACCGCATCCGTGTGCGCGCCCTCTCCGCCGACGGGACGGCGGGCGCGTGGAGCAACGAAGAAACCTTCATCTGGAGCGCCAAACCCGATATTCCCTTTGCTCCCGATGACTGCGAACTCCCCTGGCCAGCCCGCTCAGGCATCGGACTGAGCGACACCTTCTTTGTGCCGCCGACATTCGACAACATCCCCATCGGCCTTGAAGCCTTCATCAACCCCACCAATGATGCGGATGATACCATTTACACGGGCGGTGCCGTGCGGGTGGGTCTCGTGGTCCTCGACCCCCGCGAAGACAAAATGATCCTGGAGACCCTCCCCCGCTCTTTCGATTCTCTGAGCCAAACCCCGGGAGAAATTCCCATTTTCCACCTCCCACGGGAATTCGTGCCGGAGACGCTGTTCTATCACCGGCTCGGCGGAGATGCGCTCCTCCCCTTTGTTCTTTACCGTTACCAGGTGCCCAACGATGAATGGCCCACCGTTTCCGGTGATGTCTATCAGGTATCTCCCCTCATTGACGGCATTGCCGGCTCGGTCGGTCCTTCCGGTTGGGGTGAGGAAACCCTGCGCATCTTTGATCCCTATTTTATGCTCGCCCGCGCCGGGACTTCCGCCGACGGCGACCGCATTTACTTCCACCTCTACGTCAAGGACACCCAGCCGGTCGTTCGGGGCGCCGAATACCGCTACATCCTCGTGCGCTACGGCGAAAATCGCGAGGTTGCCTCTGCCCAACGCCTTGGTCCCGTATCCGTTCCCTAATCGCTCAGCCGTTTTCCGCTATGAACCCATTCAGCCGCCGTCCCGCCAAGTCCGCCGTCTTTGCCGCCTTTGCCGCTATCGCCGCAGTCACCCCTCTCGTTGGCGACCTGCCTCCCATCGTCTACACCACCGAGACCGAGCTGCACACCACGATCCGCCTGCCCACCGGTGAACGCCTCCTCATCGCGGACCGCGCATCCGGACTTGTGCGCCTTGCCGAAATCGGAGGAGACGGGCTTCCTGTTTGGCGCACGGAGCCCATAAACACCGGTTTGCGGGATCTCGACAGCGGCACCATTGCCCCCGATGGCTTGCTCTCGCGCGACTTCTTCGCCGTCACCAACCGCACATCCAACCGCATCAACCGCCTCTCCTTCCATGCCTCGGAAGACCTCGCCCTGCGTTCGTCCATCCTCTCGCGCGAGACGGCGGGGAAGCGCGCCGTCGTTGCCGCCCGCATCCCCGAACTTTTCGGGCTTGGGCGCCTTCCCGGCGTCTACGACCTCCTCGCCTTTGATGTGTGGACGTTTCCCGGCTCGGCCTTCGGTGAACTGTCCATCCGCGAACCCCTCCCCGCCGAATTCCTCCCGCCGGTTTTCTTCGCCCCGGATCTGCCATCCGTTGAGGGAGCGATGCGCCTGGCCTCCGCGTCTGCGCCAGCGGTCACGGATGGAGTCCTCCTTCGCAGCGAGGAGGCCAACCCGGGGGCCACCACCTTTCAAATCGCTCAAGTCACGGAAACGGGCCTGCTGAGTTACGATGAACGCATCCGCCCCGAAGGCTCATTGGCCGTCTATGGAGATCTGCTCCCCTCGGGCGAACCGCTCATCGTCTTCTGGCAACCGGGATCACCCGCGCTCCACGTGAAGCAATGGCTGCCCGCTGACTTCAAATTCCTCGTCACCCCGCTTTTCTCAGGGAATCTCTCCTTCTCCCTGGGCCACCTTGTAACCGTGATATATGAAAATGCGCCCGCGCTCCTTGCCTTCGACGCCAGCTTCACGGAGGCCGCTCTCTACGTTTTCAACCCGGCGGGAACCCCCGTGCTCGCGGAAACGCTCATGGCACCCGCCGGCTCTCAGTTCACCGGTGCCCTTGCCGCCGCTGGCGTTCTGGCCTTCCTGACCGGAGATGCCGACGGGCACACCACGGGCGCACTCAGCTACAAGGCATCCGAGGGCTTGCCCTACATCGGCGCGACCACCCTCCCCCCGCTCCCGCCCTTGCCGCGCGGCGCTTCCCTCCTCGTTTACGACGGCGTGCCCTTCATCGACAACAACGTCCGCCTCCTCGTGCGCCGGGATGCCGGCGTGTGGACCAGTGCCTTCGCTTTCTCCGGTGGGGAGATGTCAGTCACGACCGAAACCTTTCTCTCTCCCGAAGACGGTCTGGGCGATCCGGACACCCGCCTGCAAGGGATCCCGCCCGACGATTTCGCAGGCGCGCTCACCAATCAAATCACCGATCAGGTCTCTTTTTTCTCCCTCACCGCGCCGGAGGGCATCGTTCTCCCCGAGGCCCGCATTTCCCCCCCGCCGGGCACCTACAATCACGCCGTCAGCCTTTCCTTTGAAAGCAATGGACCGGGCACCCTCTTCTACCGCCTTGCCGGTCAAACCGGCTGGTCCGCTCCCGGCGCGATTGCCCCCCACATCATGGAGAGCACCACCGTCTACTACACCATCGTTCAGCCGGGAGAGTGGGTAGGCCCGGTCAACGCCGCCACCTATACCATCCTCACCGGCCCCGCCGGGCAGGATACCAATGGCGACGGCCTCCCCGACTTTGTTCGCCTTCACCTCGGCCTCGATCCCAACGGCCCGCACGATACCGATGGCGACGGCTTCTCGGACCTCGCCGAAATCCTCGCCGGCACCAACCCGCAGGACGACAGCAGCTTCCCGGTGGATGGCTCTGGCGAGACCGACCGCGCCTCTGCTTCGTGGTTCACCGCCAGCGCCATTGCCGCGGAAATCGCCCCCCTCTCCCGCCGCCCCGGAGGCACCGCCGGCTTTGCCCGCAGCTTTCCCCGCTCAGCCGATCCCCTGGCCCCTCTGCCTACGCAAATTCGTGCCTTCGATAATCTTGGCAGCCTCCTTGGACGGGCTCCCACCACAGCCCCCGCCGCCGGGGACACCCTCATCGTCCCCGCCGCCCGCCTGCCCCACCTCCGCGTCGATGACGGACCGCTCTTCTTCATTTTTGCCGCCGAAGGAAACTTCCCCATCCAGTCCGGTGTGGGCGACCAACAGCAAGGACGCGAACTCATCGCCGCCCGCCCGATGATCGCCGAACCACCCGCTCCCTTTGTCTACAACGACTTCGGCCTACTTGGCGGATTCAGCAACCTTGGCGACGAAGTGGATGCGTGGATCGATGCCGCCCGCGACTTTTACTACAACCTCCCCCGCCCCCTCCTCACGATCGCGGAAATGGACTACCGCGAGACCCTCGCCGCCCTCCTCCTTGAAGCCTTTATCGGCGAAAAGCTTTATGAACGCGGCCAGCATCCCCAGGCTGCCCTCGATCCCGCGACCGACGGTTTTCCCAGCCCCTTCATTTCCCTCACCCCCTTCCGCTCACAGGAGAACCCCGTTCCCGTGGCCGAATCTTCGGGCGATCCGGAGCAAACGGTGATCCCCACCCGCGCGCAGCTCCGGGCACTGGGCAGCTCCCCCGCACCCACCATGCAGGCTTACGATCTCCATGCGGCCTTTGAGCAAATTCACGGCGCTGTCTTGAATCTACCCTCAGCCCCCATTCAGACCCTCGTTGACGTCGCACAGGAAATTTACCGCCTCTCCGCCACCGCCCCGCTCGACGGCTCTCTGCGCTCTCCCCTTACGGCTCTCCGCCGCCTCATCCGCTACGGGGATCTTGCACAAACCGGTTACGCCGACCGCCCCACTCTGCCCGCTGGCATCGTCATGGATGCCGGCGACGGCGTCGCCGAAGCCCTCGCTCTGGCCGCGCCCCGCGCCCTCTCCGCGCACTTCCTGCGGATTCCCTCCGGGATCGTGGGCGATCCGTTTACCCCGCTCCCGGAAGTTGTGGGGTTCCTCCCCTCAATGGATCCGGCAAATGCTGTCGAAAGCGGTGCCATCGTGAGTCTCACAAACAGCGCGGGCAACCCCTTCCCCCTTCCGCGTGCATTCAACCTTCCGCCCGGATCTATCATTGAGGTCAACGGGCTCTTCGTCTCCGGCACACCGGGCGGCACCTTCACCCTCGAAGTCATCCCCCCCGTCATCGTTCGCCACCTTGCCCTCCCCCCCATGATCGATAGCGATGATAATCTCATTCCCGACTCCCTCCAGGAGCTCTTTCCCGGCACCCCGCTCGATCCCTTCGCGGACCTGGATGGCGACGGCTTCACCCTCCTTCAGGAGATCATTGCCGGCACCAACCCCTTCGATCCGGCCAGCTCCCCCGACGGCGATCCCCTCGATCTCGCCCCCCCGGTCGTCACCATCACACCCGTCAACCCCTCCTCGATCTTTGAAGTCAGTTTCCAATATCCCGCTATCGCCGCCCCCCACATCGGTTTCCGTCTCTACGGAAGCGACGATCTCGACACCTTTTTCGACACCGGCCTTGAAGCCATTCACGAGGGTGACGGAAACTACAGCCTCACCTTCAATACGGGCGGCGACCTGCCCGCCTTTTTCACCTTCCGCATGTTCCTTCGCTAGCCCGTCCAGGGCGGCGAAACGTTGGCTCCAAAGCCATTCCGGCCAATAAACCGGAGAACCGCAGAACCGCACTGCTTTGGGTTGCACGACGCAGTCGGCCCTCGATCACCTGCGGAAAATTCCGCGAAACGGCACCGGCTTGGGTTGACCATTCGGTTTCGGCTGCTAACACGAGACTCCATCAGCCGATTCCAGAAGTTTTTCTAATCCAAAAAAGCACACACATGAGAACTGAAAAAGACTCAATGGGCGAAATGTCCGTTCCTGAAAATGCCCTTTACGGGGCCTCCACACAGCGGGCCGTCCTCAATTTCCCGATCAGCGGGCAGCCCATGCCGCCCGCCTTCATTCGCGGCCTGGGCCTCGTCAAGGCCGCCTGCGCCACCGCCAATGAAGACCTCGGGCGCCTCACAAAAGAAAAGGCCGACCTCATTCGCCGCGCTGCCGACGAGGTAGCGGCGGGCAAGCTCGATGCCCACTTCCCGGTCGATGTCTTCCAGACCGGCTCCGGCACGTCCTCCAACATGAATGCCAATGAGGTCATTTCCAATCGCGTGAGCCAGATCCTCGGCAAGCCCATCGGTTCGAAAGATCCCATTCACCCGAATGACGATGTGAATATGGGGCAGTCTTCCAACGACATCATCCCCACCACCCTCCACGTGGCCGTCGCGGAAGCCATTCAGTCCCAATTGGTGCCTTCGCTCGAACACCTCGCCGAGGCCCTCGAAGCGAAAGCGGAAGCCTTCAAAGGCATCGTCAAGATCGGACGCACCCACTTGATGGACGCCACCCCGCTCACGCTCGGCCAGGAATTCAGTGGCTATGCCGCCCAAGTCCGCAAGGGCGTGGCGCGCGCGAAAAAAGCCGTCGCGGCTCTCAGTGAACTGGCCATCGGCGGGACCGCCGTGGGCACCGGCATCAATTGCCACCCGGAATTTGCCGGACGCGTCTGCAAAATCCTCTCCGCCCAAACCGGTATCCCCTTTCGGGAGGCCGACAATCACTTCGAAGCCCAGGGCGGGCGCGACGACGCCGTCGAAGTGGCGGGCTATCTCTCCACCATCGCTGCGAGCCTCACGAAGGTGGCCAACGACATCCGTCTCCTCGGGAGCGGTCCCCGCAGCGGCATTTCCGAGATCAGCCTGAAGGCAACCCAGCCCGGCTCCAGCATCATGCCCGGCAAGGTGAATCCGGTGATGAGTGAGATGCTCGTGCAAGCCGCTATCTACGCTCAGGGAATGAGTCAGGTGGTCGCCATGTGCGGGCGGGATGGACATTTTGAGCTGAACGTCACCATCCCGCTCATTGCCAAGGCCCTCCTCGACAGCGTCACTGTGCTCGCCAACGGAGCGCGTGTCTTCGCGGATGAATGCGTCGCTGGAATTGAAGCAAACGAAGCCCGGTGCGATGAACTCGTGAAGCGCAGCCTCATGCTCGTCACGGCGCTCAACCCCTATATCGGCTATGACAATGCGGCCCGCGTGGCAAAGAAGGCATTCACGGAAAACAAAACCCTCCGCGAAGTCGTCCTCGCGGAAAAACTCCTCGACGAAGCCACCCTCGACAAAGCACTCGATCCGATGGACATGGTGAAGCCCAAAGCCTAACCCCCTCCCCGCCACCTTCGGCAGGTCTGCGCGTCTCGCTTGTTCCCGACCCACCCGCGCACGGATAAGCGGCCGCCCTTCAAAGAGTCACATGTGCGGCATCGCAGGCATACTCGGCCAAGCAGGCAACCATTGCTTCATTGAACCAGCCCTCAAGGCCCTCCGGGAGCGCGGGCCGGATGGGACCTTTGTTTTCCGGGACGGGCCGCTTTCATTCGGTTCAACCCGCTTGACCATTGTCGACCCACACGAGGGAGTTCCCCCGTTTCATTCGAATGATGATCGGTGGGTGGTCTTCGGAGCCGGAGAGATTTACAACGCACTGGAACTGCGGGTGGAGTTGGAGCAGATGGGCTGTTCGTTTCGCAGCCGCTGCGACTTGGAGGTCGTGGCCCACGGAATGGCGGTTTGGGGGGAATCCGTGATCTCCCGTCTGGAAGGGATGTTTGCCCTCGCTATCTGGGACTGCGAAAATGAGAAGCTTCTGCTGGCGCGGGATCCCCTGGGGATGAAGCCCTTGTATTGGGCCAGATTGGGCGATGCTTTCATCTTTGCAAGCGAGGTGCGGGCTCTTCATGCGGGCGGGTTGCCGGTGCGCCCCAACCTGTCCGCGCTTGCGGGATATTTTGCCCTCAGGTACCTCCGTTCGACGGATTCCCCCTTCGAAGGCGTGCACAGCCTTCCCGGCGCATCCCTCCTGCTGGTGGCTCGGGGAAAAGCCGGGGAGATATCGAGTTTTCCTCATGCCTTTTCCCGATCAAGGCCGTTCACAGGCGCAATCACGGCGGCCTCCCTCTGCGAAATTGCATCAGGGGCCACCCTTCGCTGCCTCCGCGCCGATGTGCCGAAGGGTCTTTACCTCAGCGGAGGGATCGACTCATGGATGCTTTCCCGCTTTGTGGCCGATGCCGGTGAGCGCCTCCCCGCCTACACGCTCGACTTCGCCGGCACTCTCGGGGAAGGAACAGCTGCGGAAGCGATCGCGCGGGAGCACGGTCACCTCCACCGCCGCCTCGCTTGGCAGGACGACTGGTTGAACCGCCTGCCCGGCCTCGTGGAACGCCTCGAATGGCCGGTGGGGGATTTACTCATCGTTGCCTTCGATGCCCTGGCCGAAACCGCAAGGGCGGATGGCGTCAAGGTCGTGCTTTCCGGAGAGGGACCCGACGAGTGGTTTGGCGGCTATGGATTCCAGCGCGCCTTGGCGTGGGCCGGGCAGATTGAGCGCTTCGGCGGCCCCCGGGCTGTCGCCGCAATGGCACCCTGCGTCCGCTTCGGCGGTGCTGTAATCGACCGGTTTGCCGGCCTCGGGCAGGCTCTCGGACAAAGCGGACGCGCGCATGTGCAGCGATGGCTTCAAGCCTGGCCCACGGCTTCTGCGGAGGATCGCCTGCACGGTCTCCGCCGTCTTTTCAGCGAGGAAGCCCTTTCCAGCTTATTGCAATCAGGGGAAAGCCCCCCCCTTCAAACTGCCGCGCACGCCCTCTCGCCCGCCTGCGCCCGCCTCCTCGCCGCAGGCACCCCGCTCACCCAGGTCGCTTTTGAAGATCAACTGGAGCAGTGGATTCCGCAATGGGCCATCGGGAGACAGGAAAAAATTGCCATGGCCCGGGGACTGGAGGTTCGGTGGCCCTTCCTCCAGGGCGAACTTGCCGCAACCGGCAGGGTGGCCACCGCACAACGGCGACTCAACAAAAGAGACTGGCGGGAAGCGGCCCGCTCCCTTGGCTGGAGAGCCCACAAACGCCCCAAACAGGCCTTCGCTCTACCCGCCTGTCAAATGGTCCGGAGCCCCGTCTTCCGGGATTTGGCGCATGCCTATCTCAGCACCGGGGCCATTCGCCGCCGCAACTGGTATGCCCCCGAGGCCGTCGCCAAGCTGGCTGATAAAGCCCTTTCAGGCGACTTCCTCGCCGCTAAACAATGGGCAGCTTTACTTATTCTGGAAATTTGGATCGAAACGAATTCTAATAAAATAAGGTCTTTCCTCGGATAGATTAAGAAGTCCGCCAGTCCTGCATTGACGGAGTCTCCCGCCTGCACCTACGGTATTTTCCCAATGATCCGTCTGCTTCTACCTACTATCGCTACTGCTGCTTTAATGATCGTCCATACGGCCACGGCCGTAATTCCGTTCCCTCTGGAGACAGATACCTCCGGTAATCTCCTCGGTGGTGTTACATGGACGGGCGATGGGACCATCAACGCGGATATCAATCCTGGGCTGTTGACGACCGATACGGGGACGAATCCGCAGATCCTGATCAATGGCCTGAACTTCGGATCCTTGAGCCTGCCGAGTATTGGGATTGAGCCGGGAAATCCCACTCCCGGCACCGTGTATCCAAACGTCTTTACCGCTGGACGCTTTCTCATCAACCCGACGGGAGCGACGCATTCGGTCTCTTTGAATGCCGGTGGCACCGCGAGCTTGCGCCTGGATAATTCCGCCCGTTGGGACGGCGGCGAACGGCTCTTCAACAGCATTGGTTTGACCAACCTTGAGGGGGTCAATTCCATTACGTGGACGATCACCTAAACGGTGCCGATCGCCGCGCGAAGCGACGGGACGCGAACTTCGGATGTTGCGGGTCCGATGGGCGCGGGCTTGGCCTTGATCAATGCGGGTGGAAATCAGCTCAGTGACTTTCGCATTTCCATGCAATACGGTGGTGTATTTTCGGCGGCGGATCAATCAGGCCCTTACGAACCGGGTGTGCAGGCGAACTTCCAGGCAATTACCCGTAACGGCCTCGACGTCGATGCGAATGATCCCACCCTTTTCTCGGCAGACGGCTTCGAAGCCATTGACCGTTTCTTGATCATGAAGGGCTGGAGCTCAGATGGTGACGTCAATGTCGATTTCAATCCCGATGGAGCCAACGAAGCCCCCCTGCACTACGTGACCTCCCAAACCTGGACAATCACCCTGGCGGACGGCGAAAACTTCGGAGAAGGCACGATTTTCGTCTTCTCCATGGACGGGGCGCAATACCACATTAACCCCATCCCCGAGCCCGCGACCGCCGCCCTCCTCGCAGCTTTGGCGGCGGTGGGTTTCGCGGTGTATCGCCGCCGCCGCCAGTCTTGAGGGGCGACTTGATCCTTTCCGGAGGTCGCGGGGGCATTTCGTTTTCCCGAAGGGGCGCACGCTTCCAGCGTCTAGCAATGCATTCACGCTGGAAGCGTGAGCCCCTTTTTTTCCTCCCCTCTCCACGCCATGCTCACCCGCCTAAAAGCCCTTGAGAAAGCGGGCTCTCCCATCCGTGTGGGCATCGCGGGAGCCGGTGCAATGGGGCGGGGCATCGTCGCTGCGGTTCACCGCACACCGGGTATGCGCGTAGCATGGGTGACCGACCTCTTCCCCGAACGAGCAAGTGAGGCTCTAGCAGCCTGTCGGACTTACGAGGATTCCACCTGTTCGATGGGATTTGCAGGTGTAACGATATTTCAAGAATAAG
>JAFIGE010000107.1 GCA_020831585.1 Opitutales bacterium
GGGCGGGGCTGGTGGAGGACGCGGGCGACTATGGTTTCAGTGGTTTCGGGGAGGCGTGCGCGGGTGGCTCGGCGGCACGGCGGGGGATCGCCCGGATCGAGGGCAAGATGACGTGGGCGACCAAATGGCATGAGCGCTACCGGGCGCGGTTGTGCAGCCGGATGGGTCCGGGAATGCGGCCTCTTCGGAGAGACCAGAGGACCGCCGCCGCATCCGCTGCAACGAAGGAGAAAGCGATGCCGGGAGAGGGTCTGGAGGAAGCGGAAGAATCGGGGCTTCTCTCGAAGATCCGCGCCTTCAGTGAGAGCTGGGCGGTGGGGTCGGTAGCCTGGGTGGAGAGCTTCTGTGCGCCCAATGGGTGGCTCGGCTTTCGAAGGGGAAGGAAACCCAAACCGGTCGTGGAGGACGGGGGTGCCAACTTCGCGACGGTCGCGACCGTGGTGAAGCGCCCCTGAAAAAGGTGACACCCTTTGTGATCACACCCCGGTGGGGACGAGTGTGAACGAAACCTTGCGGGTTGATGAGGGATTCGCTTCTCTCGCCAGCCAACATGTCCGGCTTTGACGAAACCATTTTGCGCGAATACCTGGAGGTCCAGGGTTTCTACGTGCGCGGTCGGCGCTATTTTCCGGGAGGAAAGGGCAGTCGCCGTTCAGGAGCCGTCGAGGAGGTGGAGGATTTTCTCATCTGGCGGGGCGATGCGGAGCGGGCGGAACGACCGAACACCTTTGTTTGGTTCTCCACTGATCTTCAACGCGTGGGGGCGGCGCGCGTGTTCATTCGCCCATGGCATCAGGAGGCGGGCTTTTCTCCCAAGATGCTCAATCGGGCAGGGGAGTTGGCGAAGTTCATCGAGACCAAAGTCGTTCGGCAGGTCGAAACGATTCTCACGGGGGGCGAGAAGGGTCCGGAAGGGATTCCGCGTGTGCTCGTTTTGCCCGCTTTTCCGCTCGCGGAAACGCAACGGACGGCTTGCACGAAGCTTCTGCAGGCTGTGGGGATCGATGCGGTCCTTTCGTTCCGGTCAATCCTCGATGATGTTGTTCGCTCAGTTGAGAAAAACGGCATCTACGCAAAAACGCCCGTGCTCGAATCGGTGCGGATCCTGCACAGTTACGATTTGATCAAAGACCCGCAGCTGGGTTTGTTTTGAACCATGCACGACTCAACTTCCACGATCCACGCCACAGCGGTCATCCATCCGGCCACGCGCATCGGCGCGAACGTCGTCATCGGTCCCTACGCAGTCATTGAGGACGGGGTGGAGGTGGGGGACGGGTCCGTGATTGGGGCGCACGCCGTCATTCATAGCGGATGCAGCCTCGGACGCACCTGCCAGATTGCCCCGCACGCTGTGCTCGGGGGCTTGCCGCAGGATACGCACTTCGACCCGAAGACGCCTTCGGGTGTGCGCGTGGGGGACGGCGTTATTATCCGCGAGGGTGTTACCATTAGCCGAGCCACGCGTGAGGGCACGTTCACGGAAATTGGAGACGGTGCGTTTCTCATGGCCAATGCGCACGTGGGCCACGACTGCACCGTGGGCGAGCATGCGATCCTGGCCAACGGGGCGCTCCTCGCGGGCCATGTGCGATTGGGCGCTTACGTTTTTGTTGGAGGGGGCGCGGCGTTTCATCAGTTTGTGCGGATCGGGGAGGGGGCGATGATCAGCGGGCTTTCGCGGGCGGCCCATGATGTGCCCCCTTTTTCCATGGTCGCGGAACGCAGCGAACTTATCGGTTTGAATCTCGTGGGCATGCGCCGCAGGGGGTTTCTGCGGGAGGTGATCAAGGAGGTGAAGTCCGCATACACGGCGGTTTTTTCCAAGCCGGGAAACCGGGTCGCGCTGGCGGAGGCCGCTCTGGGCGGGCAGCCGTGGATGAGCCGCGAAGCGCGCAGCTTCCTCGAATTTTTCACGTCCAGTCGCCGGGGCTATGCCCAACCCCGGCGCCAACTGGCAGGGGATGACGACAATGACGCCTGACCTCAAGCCGCTTGCCATAACCTGCGGCGATCCCTCCGGCGTGGGGCCGGAAATCATCGCTCACTGGGCCCGCGAGGGCGCGGGCGTGCCCGTGCACCTCTTTGCTCCGGCAGCATTGTTGAAGCAGACCGGGCTGCCGGGAGTCTCCGTTGGCTCGTCAAGCCTTCCCCTCTCGGATGGCCAACCTACTGAAGCGGGCGCGCTGGCTGCCTGGCAGGCCATGGAAGCGGCGGCAGCGGCGGTGCGCAACGGCGAGGCACGGGCCGTCGTCACGGGGCCGGTGAGCAAATCCGCCTTGGCGGGGGTGGGTTATCGATTCGCCGGTCAGACAGAGTTTTTCGCCCATGAATGGGGGGGCGAGCCGACGATGGGTTTCGTGGGCAAGGCGCTCCGGGTGGTTTTGGCAACCTGGCACATTCCGCTCGCTTCCGTTCCTTCGATGCTGGCGCGCCATCCGGAGCTGATCGAGCGCGCCGTGAACCGCGCGGGAGATCTGGTTGTTCGGCTCGGCCAAGCGGATCGCTCCCCCCGCATCGGCGTCTGTGGCTTGAATCCCCATGCAGGCGAGGGCGGGCTGCTGGGAACGGAGGAGCGCGATTGGCTCGACCCGTGGCTGGACCGGTTGCGGGCGCGCTGGCCCGGATTGAGCACGACCCTGCCGGCGGATACCCTTTTCTTTCGGGCCATGGAAGGTGAGTTTGACGTCATCGTGGCCCTTTATCACGATCAGGGCCTTGCCCCGTTGAAGCTCGTGTCTTTTCACGATGCCGTGAACATCACTCTGGGCCTGCCCTACGTCCGCACGAGCCCCGACCATGGGACGGCCTTTGCCATCGCGGGCAAGGGAATCGCACGCACCGATAGCTTTGCCCGCGCCGTTGACTTGGCTGACCGCCTCAGCCGCTGAGCTGCCATCCCCCTTGGAAGCCGTATGAGAACGGCCCAAGACCCAACCCGGCAAGGTCCGGTTCAGAACTTTGGTTTTGCAGATTACCTGGCTGCAGTCGGTGCTTCGGGCGTGTGCCCAAGAGTTCGGGTGAGACGACTTTCGCTTGCCAAAGCGGGTTTCTTTCTTTGAACCCATAGGAAGTTCCTATTCTGGGACTGTTTTTGATCCCCTCCCCCCGAAACTACCCCCTGTTATGAATCCTGACCTCCTTCGTGTGGGTGTATTGCGTGCACTCTTTCTCGTGTTCTTTTCCTTTTGGGCCGTCTCTGCGGCCGCGCATCCCGTGGTGCAATATGCCGGAGGCGGGGCCGATACCCGCTTTCACGATGTGCGCGAACTCTCCAATGGCACCGTTCTGGTCCTGGGCCGAAGCGCCCACCTCGATTGGATCGATGAGTCCGTGCCCCGCACGCTCCTGCCGATCTCCGGGGTGAATTCGCCCGGGGGCAGTCATATCTCCTTCATCCTTCAAATCGGCGGGGACGCGGCGGAGATTCTGCGTGTTGTCCACCTGCCTCCAGGCGCCGTGACAAATCTGCGCTGGATGCGCACAACCGAGGTGCCGGGCGATGCCACCGGCCTCCTCTATCTTTCCGGTCAGGTGCCCGGCGGGTATTTCATCGGTCGTTTGGATGGCAACTTCGTCGAGACGCCCCCCACAGCCTTCGAATGGGTTTTTCCGGTCTCGGCAGCCAACGGCCATGAAGTTTACCAGGCCTGGGACGTGGGCAGCGACGGGCGCGTGGTTTACGCCTACGGGGGCGAGTGGAGCGCGCAGATCGGCTTTCTCAATCCGCAGGGTGAGCGGACGAGCCTGCCCGCCCTCCGGGCCTCGCACTGGGTCGATGGCGGATGGCAGCGAGGGCTGGGAAGCGAATTTGAAGACGCCGCCTATAGCGCCATCCGCCTGCCCACGGACAACCAGTCCTGGGACGATACCGAACTCTTCGCCATCACGCCTGATGGCAACGGCGGCATTCGCCAAGGCACGTGGCCCATCGACATCATGATCACGCATTCCTTCGAGACCGGCGAACCCGTGCGCGTGATCGGCACCCGCGCCTACGGTTACAACGGCTACCGCGCGGAGGGCCGCCACTGGATCGGCGCTGTGGCGGTGGATCGCCGCAACAACCATTTCTATTACGGTTTCAATATCAAGTCCATCATCGGCACGCCCTCGCGCGAGTGGCCCGACTTCGAGCCGGCCGTCATCGGCTACGACGACCAGGGCAACATGAAATGGTGGAACCGCCTCTACACGGAGGCTGCCGATACCACCGGAGACGGGCTCATCGACACCACCTGGGTTTCGGAGCCGGACCAATACATCGATGGTCTCGATGTGGACTACTCCGTTCCGCTCTCGGAGGGCGGCAATGTCGTTGTTATCGGACGCTGCCACGGCAACAATGTTTCCAATTTCTGGGCTGGTAACAACATCGCCCTGCGTCCCGGAGCGAATGGCTTCCAAAACCGCTTCACGGGCAACGAGGGCAATATTCACATCAGCTACATTGCCCGCCTCACGGCGGATGAGGGCCAGCTCCTCGCTGCCACCTACCTCGCCGGCTTCTTCCGCATGATCATCGGCAACCGCGGCAACTGGCCCACGCAGGCCTACCCCGAGCCCATTCACGACGGCTGGCCCAACCACAACGCCGGTTGGCCGGACCTCACCACCACCCGCGTGGTCGAAAACTCCCCCCGCGTCGGACCGGACGGTCGCGTCTACATGGTCGGCTATGGGCCGCGTATGGTCACCACGAGCAATGCTTTCCAAAAGCTTCCGCGCCGCCTCGGGCACAACAACCCCATCCTCAATGAGGGGACGAGTCCATGGAACCGCTGGGTGCGTGCCTATGAGCCCATGCTCGACCGCCTGGCCTATTCCAGCACGCTCACCGGCCAGTGGACTTACCCGGACGGGATCGACGGCAATGCCGTGGGGGCCGATAACGTGCAGTTGCGTGGGGTCTGGCCGACGAGCCATGGGCTCTTTGTCGTCGGGCACCACAGCAATCCCAACGCCACCAGCGCAGGGGGCAACGACATGCCCACGGCCAACGTGCAGCCCTGGGGCCACGCCAGCTACAATGGCATCACGGGCGTCTTTGCCCTTATGCCCTTTGGTGAGGAGCGCCCCCGCGCTGCTTTCGCCCGCACCCTTGACGGCGGATCGCTCTCCGTGGACGCCGGTGACTCCCTCAGCACTTCCGCCATCACCGCCCACGAATGGAATTTTGGCGATGGCAACACGGGCAGCGGCCCCACCGTCACCCATGCTTACAGCGAACCCGGCACCTACCTCGTTTCTCTGCGTGTGACCAATGAGGACGGTTTTAGCGCCACGGCTCACCGTATGGTTGAAGTGACGGACGCCGCGCCCGCTCCGCCCGTCGTTCCCCCCGTCCGCGTGACGCGCGAGGGTGCCGGACCGCAACACCTCGGCTTCGCCACACAGGCGGGCGTTCATTACCAAGTGCAAGTCGCGACTTCTTTGGCCCCGGACGCCTGGACGAACTGGGGTGACGTTCTGATCGGCGACGGCGAAGACATGTCCGTGGAGGTCAATGCGCCTTCAGCGGGCGACGCGCTCTTTTACAGGATTCTTATCACCCGGCCTTGATGCCCGGAGGGCGCGCGTGCCACACAGTATCACGACCTCAATTTGGGGTCAGCGCGTGGGGTGCGCGGCCCTCCGAAGGCATGTAAATCGACAGCCATCGCCGCCCGCCGCTGAGCTGTGCCAAATTGGACTCTGGCGGTCATGGCGCTTCCGGGGGATGAACCGCGCCTCGGTGCATCCGGCATGCGAGAAGCATCCCCCCGGTTTCAAACCGCACTTGGAAGCATCAACTGAAAGGTGCTTCCTTTACCCTCTCCCTCGCTGGCCACGGCCACGTCTCCGCCGTGAAGCCGCGCAATGTGCCGGGCAATGTAAAGACCGAGGCCGACAGACTTTTCGTTGCCGGTCGGTCGGGCGCGGGCGATGCGCCCAAAGAGTTGAAAGAGCTGCGCCTGGTCCGCTTCGTTGAGCCCCGGGCCCTCGTCGGTGACAAAGAGGATGGCACCGTCGGCCCCGGCTTTCACACCCGTGCGAAGGGCGGCCCCGGGTGGGCTGTATTTGATCGCATTTGAGATCAGGTTATCGGCAATAATTGCCAGCCTGGTTTCATCCGCGCGCACCGTGAGCGCTTCCTCGGTCAGTTCGACCAAGAGCGTCTGGTTTTTCTTCGTGGCGACGGTTTGAAAACGCGCGACCGCAGCAACAAGCACATCATTGAGATCCAGGGGAAGTAGCTCCATCCGCGCGGTTTCACTCTCCATTTCCGCTGCTTCGAGGAGTTGATTGAGGAGTTGAAGGGCATCTTCTGAAACTTCGCGCGCGGATTGAAGGAGAGAGGCCTTCTCTTCGGCATCCTCGCCTTCGGCGGCCATTTCAAGGCAACCGGCGATGGCTCCCAGGGGATTACGCAACTCATGGGAAACAATACGCAGCACGCGTGTTTTCATTTCGTCAGCATCCGCCGCGCGCTGGCGCTGAGCTTCCGTCGCGCGCAGGTTCTCTTCGAGGAGTTGGCTGCGCTGGCGCTCGGCGGCAGCTTCGGCCACAGCCATTTCCGTCCGGTGCAGAATGCCCAGAGCGCGGACCTGGGAGGCCGCGTTTCCTTCAAAAAAGGTCTTTTGCTGCTCCACCAAACGTTCGAGAGCTCCGCACGCGGCAGCGAACTCTCCCCGGTTTCGATAAACCTCTGATTTTAGCCGGAGGCCCTTCATGGCGAACTCGTGCCAGTTTTTGCCGATGCACTCATCAACGATATCCGTCAGCTCGGCGAGGGGGCAGGGCAGGAAGTCGGCGGCGTTTTTCAGCGTCTGCATCCGCTCGATTTGCCTGAGGCGCAATTGAACCATGAACTCCCGCTGGCCCGTTTCCTCATAGATGGTCTGTGCGATGGAAAAGTGGCGGGCGGCGGCCGCCTCATCGCCGGTGTGGGCAAACACTTCGGCGAGGGCAAAATTCCCGAGAGCGCAGTCCACCCGGTGTCCCTCCCGTTCGGCTTCTTCGAGAAAGGAGGTATACGCTTTCCGCGCGCCCTCATAATCGCCTTGGTGGGAGGCATTCAGAGCGAGGTTGTAGGTGGCATGACGCAGGCCAACGGGGGACGTGGACTTCTCGTGGGTTTTGATGGACAGGCGGAAATGCTCTCGGGCGGCTTCATGGTTTTTCAGGCGCTCATAGATGGATCCGATATTGTTCAAAACCGCACCGCCTTCGTCGTAACGGTCTGTGTCGCGGACAAGCGCCCAGGCTTCCCGGTAGGCTTCCAGAGCCGGGTGAAAGAGGTCCATGGCGCTGAGGCAGTTGCCGCGGAATTTGAGAACCAAAAAGCGGTCGCGGTCGTGCCGGCGACAGAGCTGATCCCATTCATCAAGGGCGGGAAGCGCCTCCTCGAAGCGCGCGCTGCGCGCGGCGGCAATGGCGAGCCCCTTGAGTAATCCCAAGCGGGTATCGAGCGAATCGTCCGGCGGCTCGCGGAGGAGTGCCTGGTACAGGCCACAGGCTTCGACGAATTTGCCCCGTGCAAGAGCGGCATCCGCCGCTTCCTTGCGCTGCACCGGAGAGCATTTGGCGGGCGCACGGGTATCCGTTGTTTCGATTCCTTTGCTCATGTCGATGACGCGATAAAAGTCAGAAGCCTTGGTTTGGCAAAGCAATCCCATCGCTTCATCCATGCCCCGATTCCGGCCGAGGGGCGCGGTCCCGTTTGCAAAAGTGCGGAAGCGCATCAGGGTGTGATAAAATGTGCGGGGTCTGCCTCGGTGGCATTTATCCGTTGGAGTCCCGTCCCGCGTTCACGCGGTCCCGCTACCCGTCGCCCCCGCACGCCCGCCGCGTCGGGACCGCCTAAAGGCGGGACCCCAACCTTGGGCTCCGCTGTACGGGCTGGAGTGCCGCGTTCACGCGGTCCCGCTGCCCGCCGCCAACGCCTGTCCGCCGTGCCGGGACCGGCAATCAGCCGGAACCTCCAACAAACTCCCCGCACTTTTGGTCACACCCAGCGCATAAATCGGGGCGGTTTTTCGCTTGCCTTGCGCTGTGTCGGGCGCGATTCCTTTCCTTTTTTCCCGAAGCGAAAAAGATGACGGAGGCTTATCCAACGGCTTCTTTCTCGTGCCGGGGTTTTGTTTTGTATCATCACCGCCTATTCATGCGACACACCCTTTCCGTTCTCGTTGAAAACAAGTTTGGCGTCCTGGCCCGCGTGGCCGGGATGTTCAGCGGCCGTGGCTTTAATATCGACACCCTCAACGTCGCCCCGACGCACGATCCGAAATATTCGCGCATCACGGCCACGGTGAAGGGCGATTCCCAGCAGCTCGACCAGTGTATCAAGCAGCTACACAAGCTCATTGATGTGCTGGAGGTCTCCGATTTGGGGCAAGGCCAGTTTGCCTCCCGCGAACTCATTCTTCTCAAAGTGGCGGGTGATGGCGGCAAGCGCTCGGAGATCGTCCAGATTTGCGACATCTTCCGCGCGAAGATCATAGATGTTTCGCAGCGCAGCGTCATCATCGAACTCACGGGCAATCAGGAGAAGGTCGATGCCTTCCTGCAAATGATCGAACCCTTCGGCATCAAGGCCATGGCCCGCACAGGTATCGCCGCCCTCGAGCGGAACCGCAAACTTGAACTCTGAGCACCGCCCCGGTCGCTCGTTTCTTTCACACCCCACACAACCAACAGCATCTCATGCCAGCTAAAGTCTACACGGACAACGACGCCGATCTGGGCGTCCTCAAAGGAAAAACACTCGCCGTTATCGGTTTCGGATCGCAGGGCCACGCCCATGCCCTGAACCTCAAGGAGAGTGGCCTCAAGGTCATCATCGGCCTCTACCCGGAAAGCAAGTCGATCGCCGTCGCCAAAGAGCGCGGCTTCGAAGTCTACAACACCGCCGAAGCTGTGGAAAAGGCCGATGTCATCATGATCGCCGTGCCCGACATGAAGCAGAAGAAGCTGTTTGAGACGGAGATCGCCCCGGCGCTCACCAAGGGCAAGACCCTCGTCTTCATCCACGGTTTCACGATTCACTACGGCCTCATCACCCCGCCCAAGGGCGTGAGTGTGATCATGGTCGCTCCCAAGGGTCCCGGTCACATCGTGCGTCAGCAATACCGCGAAGGCAAGGGTGTGCCCGCGCTCATCGCCATCGAGAAGGGCTCCGCCAAAGACGCCAAGTCGATCGCTCTCGCCTGGGCCAAGGGCATCGGCGGCACGCGCGCCGGGGTCCTGCAAACGACCTTCAAGGAAGAAACCGAGACCGACCTCTTTGGCGAGCAGGCCGTGCTTTGCGGCGGCGCTTCGGCCCTTGTGCAAGCAGGCTTTGAGACGCTCGTGGAGGCCGGTTATCAGCCGGAGATGGCCTATTTCGAGTGTCTCCATGAGCTCAAGCTCATTGTCGATCTCATGGTCGAGTCCGGCGTGAGCGGCATGCGCTTCTCCATCTCCGAGACGGCTGAATACGGCGACTACACCCGCGGCCCCCGCGTTATCGGCGAGCCTTCCAAGAAGGCCATGAAGAAGATTCTCGAAGAGATCCAGACCGGCAAATTCGCCAAGGAATGGGTCAAGGAAGCCGAGGGCGGCTACAAGAAATACAAGGCCTTCCAGGTTGAGAGTGCGAAGCACCCGATCGAGAAGACCGGTGCCCGCCTCCGCAGCCTCATGCCCTGGGTGCGCAAAAAGAACATCAAGGGTGCCCAGGCCGCCTACGGCGAATAAGGAAAACGCTTTCCCACCCAATAAACCTTTCGAGCGGTCTCTCCGGATGGATTGGCCGCTTGTTTTTTCCAAGCGTTTGTTCACAGTAAACGGGCTCCTTAGAACACCAGCCAGGAGGGCTGCCTGATTTACTGTTGTGCTATGAAGACTGGGCATAATCACGAAGTTTGCCAAGGGTTCGGATTTCCTCCGCGCCTCTCATCGATCCGCGTCCCGCAAAGTAGTCGGGTGGGATTCATCCCCCGACATCGCGACGGTCCACCACCCACGATTTCCGGTCGCCTTCCGCGACGCCGTGACCGCCCGCCCGTCCGCCCGACGCTCACCGCCGCAAGCAAGGCGCTGAAGCAGCCTTGCGACGCCCCCGTTCAACCACTCTGGAAGGTTTACCAAACTTTGTGATGACACCCATGAGCCCACCCGTTCGCGTTGCCACCCGCCGTTCCCCTCTGGCCCTTGCTCAGGCAAGGGAGGCCGTGGCGCACCTGCAAGCTGCCTGTCCCGGGCAGACCTTTCTCCTCGAAACCTACAGCACGCAGGGCGACGAACGCCTCGAATGGTCCCTCGAAAAGGAAGGCGGGAAGGGGCTCTTCACTTCCGAGCTGGAGCGCGCCCTTGCCTGTGGTGAAGCCGACCTTGCGGTGCACTCAGCCAAAGATCTCCCCACCGAACTGCCCGAGGGGCTCGCCCTGGCCGGCTTTCTTCCCCGTGCGCCGGCGGACGACCTCCTTCTCCTCCGTGCGGACACCGCGCGGGTCACCTCCCTCGCCACGGGCAGCCCGCGCCGCCGGATGCAGCTCCAGGAGTGGTTCCCCGAGGCTACATGGCGGGAGATCCGCGGCAACGTGGGCACCCGCCTCGACAAGATCCGCAACGGCTATGCCGACGGCACGGTCATGGCCCATGCCGGTATCCACCGCCTCGGGCTTCTTCCCCTCGAGGGCATCGCCGTGCATCGCCTCGATCCGCTGCGGTGCGTGCCTGCGGCAGGGCAGGGGGCCATTGCCCTCGAATGCCGCGCGGAAGATGCCGCCATGTGGACACCCTTCCTCTGTGCCGCGACCGCCCTTGCCGTCAATCTGGAGCGCACCGCTCTTTCCGCACTCGGGGGCGGATGCCATTCCGCCTCCGCCGCGCACTTTCGCGCGGGTCAGCTCTACCTGTTCACCGAAGGCCGCGGGAAGGCGCGCTTTTCCATCGCCCCCTCCTCGCCCGAAGCCATGGCCTCGGCCGTTCGCCAAACCGTCCAATCCTTCCTCTCATGACCTCCCGTTCTCCCTCTCCCTCTTCCTCTCTCCCTCTTCGCGGTCGCCGCATTGCCGTGACCGGCAGCCCGACGAGCGGCAGCCGCCTCGGCGCGCGCCTGCGTGAACTCGGTGCGGACATCCTCGACCTGCCCCTGATTGAGATCCGCCATGCCGTGGAGAAGGAGCGCGCTTTCGAAGTCTTCAACGAACTCGCCCATTACGAGTGGATTCTCTTTTCCAGCCGCAACGGCGTGGAGCATTTCTTCAAGATATTCCTTCAGACCTACGAAGATATCCGCTCCCTCGGTTTCATGCGCATCGCCGCGATCGGTGAGGGCACCGCCGAAGCCATCCGCGCCTTCCATCTGAAAGTCGATGTGCAACCCGAGACCGCCACCGCCGAAGCCCTCGGCGAAGCGCTGCGCGCCGAGCAGTCGCTCGACAATCTCCGCGTGCTCCTCATCACCGGCAATCGCAACCGCGAGGATCTCCAGCGGCTCCTCGAAAATGAGCGGGCCATCGTCGACACCTTCCCGGTCTATGCCACCGAACCCACCGATCTGGCCGACCACCCCGGCGCCCGCCAATTCCGTGAGCAAGGTGCCGACGCCCTCATCTTCGCGAGTGCCTCGGCCGTTCAGTCCTTCGGCGAGCAAGCCGCCCACCTGAAACTGAAAAAAGGGGCCACCGTCCCCGCCCTCTGCAGCTTCGGCCCCCAAACCTCCGCCCGCATGCGCCAAGCCAAGATCCCGATCGCGGTCGAAGCAGTATCCCCCGGCATCGAACCCCTTGTCGAGGGTCTCCTGGAAAAATTCGGTCGCTGAGGTAGACTATGGCATCCATCTGCAACCCCATTCTCCCCGGCTTTCACCCCGATCCTTCCATCGTGCGCGTGGGGGAGGATTTCTATGTGGCCACGTCGACCTTCGAGTGGTTTCCCGGCGTGCTCATTTACCATTCGCGCGATCTTGTGCACTGGCGTCTGGCGGCGCGCCCGCTCGCCCGCCGCAGCCTTCTCGATATGCGCGGTGTGGAGGCCTCCAACGGGGTCTGGGCTCCCTGCCTTTCGCATGACGGCGAGCACTTCTATCTCGTCTACAGCAACGTCCTTGGAAAAACCGGGGCCTATTGGGATGTGCACAATTACGTCATCCGGGCGGGTGCCATCGACGGCCCCTGGAGCGAGCCCGTGTACGCCAATCGCAGCGGGTTCGATCCCTCGCTCTTCCACGACGACGATGGACGAAAATGGTTTCTCAATATGATTCAGGACCCGCGTCCGGGGAAGAACCGTTTTGCGGGGATTGTGATGCAGGAGTTTGACTGGCAGGCGGGCGGTCTGGTGGGCGCGGAGCAGATGATTTTTCAAGGCACGGCGCTGGGTTGCACGGAGGGCCCCCACATTTACAAGCGGGAAGGCTTCTACTATCTGGTAACGGCGGAGGGCGGCACGTCCTGGGAACACGCGGTCTCCGTGGCGCGTTCGCCCTCGCTCCGGGGGCCTTATGAAGTCGATCCGGAAAACCCCTGCCTGACGGCCTGGAATGAGCCCGGAGCGGAGCTGCAGAAGGCGGGCCACGGGAGCTTCGTCGAGGCACCGGACGGGTCCTGGTATCTTGCCCATCTCTGTGCCCGTCCCCTGGGGGAGAAACGCCGGTGTATGCTCGGGCGGGAAACGGCTTTGCAGCGGATCGAGTGGTCGGCGGACGGCTGGCCGCGCCTTGCCGGGGGCGGACGCGCTCCGCGGGTGGAGGTGGGTGCGCCGGATCTGGCTCCGGCCCCGGTGCCCCCCGGGCCGGATACCCTCTACTTCGACACGCCGGAGCTTCCGCCGGTTTTGCAAACCCTGCGGGAACCCTTCGAGGCCCCGTGGGGCAGCTTACGGGAGCGACGGGGATGGTTGCGTCTGCGCGGGCGCATGTCGCTCTATTGCACGTATGAACAGAGCCTGGTGGGCCGGCGTATCCAACATTTTCATACGACAGCGGAAACCCTCCTCGATTTCTCGCCGGATCACTATCTGCAAACTGCCGGGCTGGCGGCTTATTATGACGATCAGGACTGGCTCTACCTCGCCATCAGCCACGACGAGGAGCAGGGGCGGGTGCTGCGTTTACTCGTGAACAAGGGGCACCAGCTCTCTGAGCCCCTTCCACCGCAACCGCTGCCTTTCGGGGAAATTCGTTTACAGGCGCGCCTGGAGGCTCCCGATCTTCGCTTTGCCTGGGCCCCGGCGGATTCGGAGGATTGGAGGGAGTTGCCCATTTCGCTCGATGCCTCGGCCTTGTCCGATGAGGCGGGTGCGCGCTGGCGCTTCACAGGTGCCTTCTTCATCCTCTGCGCGCAAAACCATACCCTCGCCGACCGTCCGGCGGATTTTCGATACTTTGCCTATCGGCCGCTTTCCTGAGGAATGGGGGCGTGGTCCGCCGCATGGGCCGGCAAAAAGCCTGCCTTGACCCTTTAGGTCTTCGCGGTCCCGTGCCTCTTGCCGGTTTCGTTTGGCAACCGGCTCGCGCAAGGGAGACGAGTCGCCCCCTCCCGCCCCCGATGATCGCGTTGGGGGAATCGAAGCGAGGATTGCGGGATCGCGAGGTTAATACTCTGGCTTTTCCCTGGGGTCATGGTAGTTTTGCGCAATGTCCAAATCAAACTCCCACACCAACCTCGTGCGCTACATTCCCTTACTTGTCGTGGTTGTTTTGGCCGCGCTCGGGGCCGGCGCGCTGCAATTTCGAATCGGGGCGTTTGATCCACATTCGTGGATGCACAGCTTCATGGGGCTTTTCCTGCTCAATTTTGCCATGCTGAAGCTGTTTGACCTCGAAGGGTTTGCCGACGGTTTCCAGATGTATGATCTCCTGGCGAAACCTTTCCGCCCCTATGCGTTGGCCTATCCTTTCATTGAGTTGATGCTCGGTTTGGCCTACCTCGCGCAGGTCTCTCCCGCGGCCACTTATGCGGTGACCATTGTGGTCATGCTCTTCGGAGCGGTCGGTGTCTTCAAGGCTTTGCGCGAGGGCCTGGATGTCGATTGCGCTTGTATGGGGACAAGTCTGAATGTTCCCCTCTCGACGGTCGCCGTGATTGAGAATTTGGGCATGGCCCTTATGGCCATAGCCATGCTGATTCTCTATTTCCTCTAAACAAATCGCAGGGAAGGTTTCCGCGGGCGCTTGACGGACGGTTGGAATCCGCCGGAAGAAGGGCCTTGAGCGAGCGGCGCTTTTGCCCCCGCCTGCCGCCCGCGCCTTTTCCTTAGCCCGGCAGGCGCTTCATGCCCAGCCAGAGGCCGATCGCCCCGAGGACGATGAGACCGATGCCCGCGATTCGCACTGCCGGATCGTGCAGAAAGGCTGCGAAGAGAATGGAACCTCCCAGGAGGGCGAGGACACTGGCGATGAGAAGGATGGCAAGGCGGGGGGAGCTGGGCATGGTCAGGCGGGTTCCTCTTTCGGTTTTTCTCCGTTGTCCTCTTCTTTCTTCCGCTTTTGCGGAGACGAACCCACGAAGATTTTCACATCGGCTTGTTTACCTCCCAGCAGCTTCATGGCTTTGCGCAGGGCTTTCGAGGTGGAGAGGGTGGGGTTGGAAGGAATGTCCGGGAAAATGTTGTCGCGACCGATCACTTCGATGAGGCCACTCTTCTTGAACACGCGGATGGCATCTTTGCGCGCTTCGCTGATGAGGAGGTAGCGGTCCTGCTCGTTCATCGATTTGCATAGCTCCTCCAGCGCCATGACACTGGTGGCGTCGAGGTGGTGCGCGTGGCGCATTTTGAGGATGACGATCTTTAGGTTGGGATCGTCACACACGCGGCGCATCTGCTCGTAAAAGATTTCCGCCGCGCCAAAGAAGAGTTCGCCCTCCACGTGGAGGATGGAGACTTCCGGGATCTCGCGCTTGTTGGACTCCAGCTCGGTGAGTTCACCCGATGGGTTAAAGCCGTATTCCACCATCTCCGGGGCCGCGACTTTGCGCAGGAAGAGAAAGATGGAAACGGCCGCACCCAGATAGATGGCCGTGTCGAGCGCGAGGAAGAGCGCGGCCGCAAGGGTGGCATAGAAGACAATCGCGTCCGAGCGCGTGGAGCGCGAGACGATGCGGATCTGGTGGCGGGAAATGAGCGAGAGACCGATCGAAATGACGAGGACCGCGAGGGCCGGGCGCGGGATGTATTGAATGAACCCGCTCAGGCTGAAGAGGAGGCCTGCCACGATGAGCCCGGCAAAGACATTGCCCAGAGGCGTGGCTGCCCCGCTCCGCGCACAAAGACTGGAGCGGGTGAGGGAGGCGGAAGCCGACATCCCGCCGATGAGCGCACTGGAAATATTGGCCATGCCGAGGGCAAACATTTCCTGATTGGGGCGGAAGCGGTCGCCGCTGCGCGCGGCGAGGGATTTGCCGATTGAGCAGGCTTCGAGGGTGATGAGAAGCGCGAGGGCGAGTGAGGCGCTGGCGATCGTCTGCACGGTCTCGAAGTCGAGCGAAATGCGCGCCATGCCGATGTCGCCCATACTGATCGCGGTGAGCGTGGCCACGCCCATATCGGCCTGGTTCATCCCGAAGGCGACTCCCGTCATGAGCAGGAGGGTGAGGGCCACATTGGGGAGGTTGCGCAGGTGCCTTTGCAGGAGAAAATACGTCCCGGCGGTAAGCAGTCCCAGGAGCAGCGAGGGCAGGTGGGTTTGCGTGACCCCCAGAACGGTGCGCGTCGCCACCTCGAAAAAGGACGATGAGGGCTGGATGGAAAATCCGAGAACATTCCGCACCTGATTGGCAATGATGAGCAGCGCCGCCGCCGTGATGTAGCCCGTGATGACAGTCCGCGAGACATACTGGATGAGGCGGGCAAACTTCAGGTAGGCCCCGATCACCAGAAAGGCCCCGCTCAGGAGAATGATCACGGGCAGCGCGATCATCTTCTCCATCTCCGTCATCGGGAGGGCCAGGAAGGCCCCGAGCAGCAGAACGGCGGTGGCGTTGGAGGGGCCAAACGAATTGAAACGCGAGCTGGCAAAGAGCGGGCCCACAATGGAGGCCGCGATGAAGCAGAGAATACCGTATTGGATGGGTATACCCGCGATCAGGGCGTAGGCCATCCCCTGCGGAAAGGCGAGCAGCGCCACATTTACGCCCGCCCGCGTATCGCCAAGGAAACGGGAGCGGTCGTATCCTTTGAGATAGCCCCCGATTGGGAACGTTTCGAGCTCATTGAAGCGGCGAAACTCGCGGAAGCGTTGCGTGATGGCACGGCGAAGATGCACGGGGACTCAACACACAAGGCACCGCCCTTTCCGGCAATGGAAAATTCGCTCGAAATTCGCCCGTGCCTGTGGAAGCTGTTCCCCCTTTATGGCCGCCGCCTTCATCTTCGTCCTGGCCGTCATGGGGGCAAACCTCACGGCCACCCTCTTCATCCCCTTCCCGGTGTTCGGGCAGGTGGCTGTCGGCACGATCATCTTTGGGATCACCTTCACCCAGCGCGACCGCATCCACCACCGCGGCCGATCGTTTGTCTACGGCACCATCGCCGTGGCCGCCCTCGGGAGCCTTTTCATTCTCCTCGGCACGCAGTTTGTCTGGGGCACGGCCTGGCAGAATTGGTTTGCCGCGCGCGGCTGGGATTGGCCCGCCGGGGCCGTCGGCTACCTCACTGAAAGCGGCTGGCGCGTCTTTGTCGCCTCCTTCCTCGCCATCGTCATCGCCGAGACCGTCAACACCGAGGTCTACCAGAAATTCATTGACCGCAGCTGGATGGGCCGGGTTGCGCGCTCCAACGGCGTCGCCATCCCGGTGGACTCGGTCATCTTCAACCTCATTGCCTTCGCCGGCGTCTTTTCCCTCCTCGAATGGACCTCCATCGTCACGGGGGAGATCGTCACCAAATTCGCCGTCGGCCTCCTCTACGCCTGGCTGCGCCGCCCGCCCCCCGTCGCTATCCCGGACGAGGCCGTTTGCCCCGGGACGTGAAAGATCAAGGTTACCCCGGTTGTTTTTACAGAAAAGCCAACCTCTCGAAAAAAATAAAGAAAGACGTCCGAAATTTGCTTGCTTACTTTTTAAGTGAATCGAAGTTTCATCGCACATCCCTCAATAAACAAAACCTCACAATGAACTAACAAGCATCCACGCTTGGAAAAACGGCCCCTAACTGCGGTATTAATGATAAAGTCTACCTCAGCTCTACCCGGCCATAAACCACTAACGATAACCGATAATCAAAAAAGCATCCGCACCAAAAGACCGACCAATCAGAAATTACCAAAAAAATGTTGATTCGCCCATTCTTAACGCTTTCATCTTCCTCAAGCTTCTAGAGCGCCGCCAAAACCTTATGCGATTTTCACGGAAAAACATCAAATTCGCCCTTCGCCATCCTGTCAGAACGCTGAAATACCTGCGAAATGGAGCACATATTCCATTACAACAGATTGAAAGATTTTTGCCCCCTGATCCGGTTGTTCTCGAGGCTGGTGCCCATAATGGAAATAACACAGCGGAAATTGCCCTTTTCTGGCCCGAGGCGCTGATTCACGCCTTTGAGCCCGTTCCTTCGATTCAAGCGAAGCTTGCGGAGAAAACTCAGCCATTTGGAAACCGGATAAAGATTTATCCTGTAGGTTTGGGGAGTGAAGAAGGGACACTCAAGATGAACCTCTCCGGAGGCGAAGACGCGGACACGCAATCCTCTTCATTCCTACGCCCTCTTGAAGCAGCACAAAAAAAGGAGTTTTCGTTTCTCCGTTTCGAGCGGTCGATTTCTGTGCCCGTCACAACGATTGATTCCTGGGCGCTTCATCAAGGAGTTGAGAAGATCGATCTACTTTGGCTGGACTTGCAGGGATACGAACTAAATGCGCTGCGTGCGGGCGAGCGCATGTTGAAGAAGGCAACAGCTCTGCACTTGGAAGTTTCTCTGGTTCAACTTTACGAGGGTGCTCCACTTTATTCGGATATCGTTGACTGGCTTTTGAAGCGTGGATTTCGCCCAAAGATCGAGGCTATTTTTCGAGTTGGGGGGAATGTTCTTTTCGTTAGAGAATAAACGAAAATGACTGTCCAAAGACAGCCATTCCATCAGGGCAACCGAATTTCCACTGGTCATGCGGATTGGGGATCATTTGCGTGAAGGT
>JAFIGE010000002.1 GCA_020831585.1 Opitutales bacterium
GGACGTCTCGGTCTTTATGCGGGAGGTGAAGACGCGCTTTACTTTGTGGTATAACGGGGAGCGCGGCACGGTGGGGACTTTCTGGGCGGAGCGTTTCCGCAGTGTCATCGTGGAGGCCGATACGGAGGCACAACGGATGGTGGCGTCGTATATCGATTTGAACCCGGTGCGGGCGGGTCTGGTGGAAGACGCGGGCGACTATGGTTTCAGTGGTTTTGGGGAGGCGTGCGCAGGTGGCTCGGCGGCGCGGCGGGGAGTTGCCCGGATCGAGGGCAAGAGTGCCTGGACGACCCAATGGCATGAGCGTTACCGTGCGCGGTTGTGCAGCCGGATGGGGCCGGGAGTGCGCCCTCGCCGGGGAGACGTCCAGAGGCCTGCCGGAGAAGCAAAGGGTGAAGATAAAGAAGGTGGCGCTGTGTCCCCCAACCCCCGGCTTCTCTCGAAAATCCGCGCTTTTAGCGAGGGCTGGGTGGTCGGGTCGGTTGGGTGGGTGGAGAGCTTCTGTGGGGTCAATGGTTGGCTGGGCTTTCGGAGGGGAAGGAAAGCCAAACCGGTTGTTGAGGACGGTGGGGCCGATTTCACGGGGGTCGCGACCGCCGTGAAAGGACACTGAGACGGCCCGTAGCCATAGAAATCCGTCGAATTGCCCCGCGCTCCGCGCATTGCGCTTTGCCCCTGTCCCGCCTGCAAAAGCTAAACGAAGGTTTGCGATTCTGCGCAAAGAGCGGTCGATTCGGAAGGTATGCGAACGAATGAAGAGATCGGCGTTTTGGTGGAGGGTGTTTTGCCGGAGGTGGAAGCTTTCAGGCGAGATTTGCATGCGCACCCGGAGTTGGGCTTTGAAGAAAGGCGCACGGCGGCACGCGTATTGGCGGAACTAGGGAAGTTGTCGGCCTTTGAGGTGCAATCGGAAGTGGGCGGAACGACGGGTGTCGTCGCGACAATCGGAAAGAATCTTCCCGGCCCTTGTTTGGCTTTGCGTGCGGACATGGATGCGCTGCCACTCACAGAGTTGGGAATGGTTCCCCACGCTTCCAAGACTCCGGGCAAGATGCACGCGTGCGGTCACGACGGCCACACCGCGATCCTCGTGGGTGTGGCGCGTGTTTTGCAGGAAATTCGCGGCGAACTGGAGGGTCCGGTGAAGGTGATTTTTCAGCCCGCTGAGGAGGGCGGTGGAGGCGGGCGGGTTTTGCGGGATGCGGGCGTTCTTAGAGAACCCATCGTCGATGCGGTGTTTGGACTCCACAACATGCCGGTGCCGGAGTTGCCGGAGGGGACTCTTGGGTTTCGATCAGGGCCCCTTATGGCTGGTACGGCTTCCTTTTATGTGAAGCTGCGCGGACGGGGAGGGCATGCCGCAGCCCCTCATCAATGTATCGATCCGATCGTCGTGGGCAGCGAGGTTGTGCAGGGTTTGCAAACGATCGTTTCACGGTCGCATGATCCGGTGAAAGCGCTGGTTATTTCTGTGACACGGTTCAACTCGGGGACCGCGCAGAATATCATTCCGGAAGAAGCGGAGTTGAGCGGAACGATTCGGGCTCTTGAGCCGTCCGTTCTGGACTTTGCCCTAAAGGCGGTTGACAAGCGGGTGCAAGGGATTGCGTCGGCTCATGGAGTGGAAGCGGAGGTTCGTTTTGTTCGCGGCTATCCGCCTCTTCTAAATAATGAAACGGCGACAGGTTTGCTCCATCGGGTGGCTGCCGAAATCGGATGGACAGAGCGGGTGCGCGAGGTGAGCCCGGTCATGGGCGGGGAGGACTTTGCTTATTACCTTGAAGATGTTCCGGGGGCCTTCTGGTTTCTCGGTGCGCATCCGGGCGGCTCCGAACCGGTTCCCTTTTGCCACAACCCTGCTTTTGATTTCAATGACCGGATTCTGTTTCCAGGAATCACCTTTCATGTGGAACTTGCGCGCCGTTTTGCGCGGCTCTGGCCGCAAGTGGCCGTTGGCTGAGTTCCCGTTTAAATCTTTGGCCGGAAGGTCTGATTTTGAGATGGTGGTTCGTTTTGCATTGAAACGAGTCTCGGGAGGGTCAGCGATGGGGGCATGTCAGAGGCAATTCGGTATTTTCATCGGGAACGGGGTGTGTTGGAGTCGGAGCCGGTTTATGGTGAGCGTTGGCTTCGCTGGGCTTATGAGAATCCTTTGGGTCGCTTAACGGTGGCGGCTGTTGCGAAACGGGCGTGGTTTTCGCGCTGGTATGGGCGGCGCATGTCAACTGCGGCTTCGCGCCGCCGAATTGCTCCCTTTGTGGAGACTTATGGAGTCGACCCAAGGGAGTTTGCCGGGCCGGTTTCCGCCTTCAGATCCTTCAATGATTTCTTTGTGCGCAAGCTGCGCCCGGAGGCGCGGCCGATTGTGGCCGACGAGGGTGCGTTGGCTTTCCCCGCTGATGGGCGGCATCTGGGATTTGCGGATGTCGACGAGGCTCCCGGTATCTATGCAAAGGGCCAGCGGTTTTCCGTGCGGGATCTTTTTGCCGGGAGCGTGGAGTCCGTTCCGAAGCGCGCAGCGGTGGTGATCTCGCGTCTTTGCCCTCTTGACTACCACCGCTTTCATTTCGCCGATGCGGGGCGGGCGGGGCATCCGTCTTCGATTCCCGGGGATCTCTTTAGTGTGAGCCCCATTGCCCTGCGCCGTTCCCTGAACTACCTTTTTGCGAACAAGCGGGTCGTGACGGAGATTCAACATGCTTCCGGCCGAACCTTCTGGCAGGTGGAGGTGGGGGCGACCAATGTGGGGGGAATCGTGCAGACCTATGAAGGAAACTCGCCGGTGGAAAGGGGAACCGAAAAAGGTTTTTTCCACTTTGGGGGTTCCTGCGTGATTACGGTTTTTCCAGCGGATGCGGTGGAATTGGCCGATGACCTTTGCCACCACTCGGCCGCGCAAACAGAACTTTTCGCCAAGATGGGCGCGAGGATGGGGCGTTGGCGGGGCTAGGGTTGCTCCCGATAACCGGGCCCATACACCTCGCGAACGAGGCGCAGAAGGCGATTGCCGGAGATGCGCACATGCAGGATCCCGCGCCGCGTCGAAGATGAGACGTATTTATGCTGGTAAAAGTCGATATCGTATTTGATGTCGGAGACACGGGATTTCCTTCCAATGGTTTCCACCAGCTTGCGCTCTTCATAAAAGAAGTCGGGGCGCAGGAAATGCATCATCCAGTAGATGAGGCGCGCCCGAAGAAAGAGCCCCCTCCGAAGCGCGCGAGTCTGGTAGCGGCACGGATCACAGGCAAAGTATTCGCAGAAACGGTCTTGGAAGGTGGGATCTCCCGTTTCCGAAGGACTGTCTGGAGGAGCATAATGATCGCCGGTGGTCACCGGACGGGTATGTTCGGGCACACTCATCACGTGAAAAAAGCTCCTGTTAGAACCACGGCATTTCGATGAAGGCAAGCCTTAGGATCTGTTTAACTTTTATTTTTACGCTTTATGTCGATATTTGTGTTTTTGGGCGTCGGCATCGTCTTTCTGGGGTTTTCGCTGGTTCCTTCTTGCTTGTAGGGAAGGTGTTAGCGCAAGATCACTCCTTGTCTGCAAACCTCCCCAACTATGAAATTGCATCTTCTCTCCGACACCCCCGCCGGCATCCGCGCCTCGATGCCGCCCGCTTATGTCATTCCTTCGTCCGATCATAAAGAGCCCCGGTTTTTCTGCGTATGAGTCGCTTTGTCTTTTCGTTTGGCCGCCGGAGCCGGTGGTTGCTTCTGGGTCTCATCTACGCGGCAATTCTTGTCGCGGCCGCGTGGTTTGCCTTTGAGGTTCGTTTTGATTTCAGGGTGGGGGAGCGATTTGGCTACGTGCGCAATATGGTGATAGTGCCGATGGTCTTGTGCCAGCTGATCGCGTTGATTGTCGCCCGCCAGTTTGGCACACTCCTCTCTTACTTCAGTTTGCCCGATTTGCTGCGACTGGTGGTGGCCATGTCGATCACGGCGGTCCTTTTTTTCGTCTTCCCGCTGAAAGCGGTCGATACGGATGAGATGATCATTCCCCGGGGGGTGATTTTAATCAACTTTGCTCTGGCCGTGGGAGGCTTGTCGGCTTTTCGGATTGGATTGCGGGTCTATCATGAGCGCTACCGCCGCTCCCGGACCGATCGCAGCCGGGGTCTCCTGCGCTTGGCTATCGTGGGAGCGGGCGATGTGGGTGCAACCCTGGCGAAGGAAATGTTAAGCGTGCCGGCTCACGGTTTCCGCCCGGTCCTTTTCTTTGATGACGATGTCAACAAGCACGGAAAGATCATTCACGGCGTTCCTGTGGCCGGCAAACCGGAGGACATCGAGCGTATTGCGGAAAAAGTATCGTTTTCCCATGCTGTGATTGCGATGCCCTCGGCGTCCTCGCGGCGGGTGAGTGAAGTCATCAACATCATGTCGCGTGCCGGGCGCAAGGTGGAGATTGTCCCATCTTTGCAAGAGCTGGCGGCGGGCCGGGTGAAGGTTTCGCGTATCCGTCCGGTGGATGTGCAGGACCTTTTGGGGCGGGAACCGGTGGATTTGGATGGCGAGCAAATCCGTAAGATGATCGCCAACCGGGTGGTGCTGGTGACGGGTGCCGGCGGAAGTATTGGGAGTGAGCTCTGCCGCCAGATCGTATCCCACAATCCCCGGCGTCTGCTCATGGCGGAGCAATCGGAGGGGGCGCTCTTTCTGATCGAGCAAGAGCTGCTGCGCACGGGGACCGCTACATCGGTGGTGACACCGCTCGTGGCGGATATTCTGGATCGGGGACGAATGGACGAGATTTTTGCGCGTTTCCGGCCTTCGTTGGTTTTTCATGCAGCGGCGCATAAGCACGTTTTCATGATGGAGCGCCAACCGGGCGAAGCGGTGAAAAACAACTCCATGGCCACGGCCTGTCTGGCTGATGTGGCCATCGCGCACGGAGTGGAGCAGTTTGTCTTCATCTCTACGGACAAAGCGATCAATCCCACCAACGTGATGGGGGCGACGAAGCGGCTGGCGGAACTCAATCTGCTCGAGCGCCAGCATCGACCTGAAGTAAAGACACGTTTCAGTGCGGTACGCTTCGGTAATGTGCTCGGCTCCTCGGGAAGTGTGGTCCCCATCTTTCGTCAACAGATTGCGGCAGGCGGCCCGGTAACGGTAACCCATCCGGAAGTGACGCGTTACTTCATGACGATCCCGGAGGCGGTTGGGTTGGTTTTGCAGGCCAGCACGCTGGGCAAAGGCGGAGAAATTTTCGTTTTGGATATGGGTGAGCCGGTCAAGATCATCGATCTCGCCCGGCAGATGATTTTGCTTTCCGGCCTTCGTCCGGATGAGGATATCGAAATCCGCTACACCGGTCTGAAGCCTGGTGAAAAGCTTTACGAAGAGCTTCAGCACTTCACCGAGGCCTTGCAACCGACTTCCCACCCGCGAATCCGCAGCCTCGTTGCGCCGGCTGAGGGGGCTTGCCTACAAAAGGAGATCTATGCGGTCTTGCAGTCGAAGTTGAACAAGGCCTCGGCCAACGAAATCAAGGAAATCCTCCAGAATCTCGTTCCGGAGTACAGCCCATTCCTCGATTGAGGGGGCGGGGATCGGGAAGTTGGGAGCCCACTCCCTCTTTGCCTCAGACAACGCTGGGCCAGTGAAACCACACGACAAAGGAGTCGTCGAGGACCTTCAGTCCGATGTAGCGGCGGCTGACCGCGCTCTTCCAGTTTCCCAAACCGAAGGCAGAGGCCACGAAATCCGCGCAGATATTCAGGCCGTAGCCGCTGCTATCAGTTGATTCACGCGCGCTGAAGAGGCGTTCAAGTCCGTCGGGAAAGCGCTTCCGCAATTCGGCGGCGTGCGCGGCGGAAATCCGGTTTGCCAAGACCATGCGCAAAATGGGCGGCTTGGCTCCTTCATCGATGGGGAAAATGTGAAAGTAAACTTTTCCATCTTCGGCAAAGCGGCCGGCATTGTTCATGCAATTATAGACGATGCGATCGAGCGCGGAAAACTCCATACACCGCTCGGAGATAGAGCCCTCGTAGGCACATTCGTAGACCACTTCGAGAGTTTGCTCACTTGTTAGCCGATAGGCGGCATCTTTCCACTTTTCCGCCAGGAGACTGATGGAATGCCCGTGCTCGGCGCGATCGCGCTCGACGGTGACAGGATCTACTTGCGGCACACAGTTCCGGAACATTTTGAGGTGGTCCCGCACCAACCGGAATACCTGCATGGCAAACTGCCGACCCCAGGGATACACCCCGCAGCGAATGAGATCGAGCGTCACCAGAATCCCCGCCAGGCAACCTCCGCGGATGTCATGGATGGCCTTGGGCACCCGTTCATCCTTCGCCGACTTCAATGTTTCCGTGCCCAGTTGCTGCGCCCAGGTCGTGAGATCGGCGAGATGGAGCACCTCGACCTCCTGAAAATCCACCGGCGGCACATCCTCGCCCCCACTCATCGGACGGAGCAGCTCAAATAGAGCGAATAGCCGGTCATACATTTCTTGCATCAGCACCCGGTCGCTTCGATGGAAGAGATCGAGCGGTGTATTCATGTGATCACCCGTGTATCGACGGGTTCGTTGAAGCGAAATGTCCAGCGGTGCCAAATCCAGCAAACCGCGCCCGGACAAGGGAGAAGCCGAAGGGGTCATTAAAACTATCGTGATCGTTAAGAGAAAATCGCTCATGAGCCTCTTGGGAGGCATCATTGCGGAACCTGCTCCAAATTACAAATCTTCCGCCGTTGCCCTTGTCAATGCTGAATGCAGGCCCCGGCGGGCTGGAGGCGTGGCAAAAAGTGTGGGGATTTTGCTGGAGTTGCGGCTTTAGCCGGTCCCGCTGCCCATCGTTCTCGCCACTCGCCGACACTGCATAAATGCGGGACCAACGTCTACAAGCCGCCGATGGAGCCCCCGCAATTTTTATCGCCCCCCTGGGGATACCGGAGGAAAACGAGGGCTTGAACTCCTTTCGCACCTTCGCCACTGTCGCCGGTTTTTCATCTTAAATCGAATTTTCTATGGCCAAGGTCAACACCATCAAGCGCAAGAATGTTATCCGCTACAACAACGATCCGTGTATCGTGAATGAGTGCGTCATCCGCACGCCTCCCAACCTCACTTCGTTTTGCCAGATGACCCTGCGCAACCTCGTTAACGGAAAGGTGGTGCACGTGCGCTGCCCCGTGAGCGAGAGTTTCGACGTGTTGCCCACGGAGCAGCGCAAGGTGGAATACAGCTACGAGAATCAGGGCATCTATGCCTTTATGGATAACGATACTTTCGAGCTGATTGAGCTGAACCGCGAGATTATCGAGGATGCCATTAACTATCTCGTGCCCGGAAATGAGTACGAACTGTATTATGTGGACGGTTCGCCTCTGACGATCAATTTGTCGTCGGCCGTAGACATGAAGGTGGTGGAGGCTCCGGAGGCCATCCGGGGGGATACCTCGGGTAATGTGCAAAAGCCGGTGACCATGGAGACCGGGCTCACGGTGATGGTGCCGCTCTTCATTAAGGAGGGCGAACTCATTCGCATCAGCACGGATGACGGCAGCTACTTGGGTCGCTCCAAGGATTGAGCCAGCGGGATCGCCTGATCGCGTGGCTCAGTAAATGAAGGTGATGCGGAAGGCGGCTTCGTCTCCCATGCGCAGGATCATATCCGGGGTCCAGCGAAAGAAGGGGGCTTCACTGGTGATGGCATCGAGCGAAATGGTTTCGGCAAGTCGACCCGCGTCCGAATGGGTGACGGTGGCTTCGCGCACCTGGCCTTCACGGGTAATTTGAAACTCCACGGTTACGCGGGCACCGCTGAAGGCAACGGACCGGGTGCCGAAAAGGATATTGCGCCAGCGGCGCTCAATGATCTCGGCCACGCGCCGCCAATACTCACCGAATTCAGAATATTCCGCATCAAAGGCGATGCGCCCAATTCGGTTGGCTCCCGTGACAGAGTCGCGCAGGGGGCCGTAGGAGGTGTCGCGCTCGACCCGCACGCGCGGACGGGGGACGGAACGGTCGTCCGCACTTTGCTGGGCGGGGGTTTGAATACGGTCGCGGCCCTGACCGTCGAAGGGGCTTTCTTGGTCCTGGAGAGCTTGGGCGACAGAATCGGGCAGTTCCTCGGGAGCGGTTTGGCGGGCCTCTCCCCGTTCGTCGACCATGAGGGTGCCTTCCGGATCGTCGGCGGCCTCGCCTTCGGGGGCGTCGAGGGGATCGGCCGATCCCCTTTCGCGCGGAGCGGCTTCGCGCTGGACCATGGCGCTTTCGCCCGTCTCCTGGCCGCCGCCGAAAGAGGGGGTGGGGCTGCGATCCTGAAACGGGTTGCCTTGAACAATTCGCGTGGAATCCGCCTCATCGCCCCGAACAAGGGGTGAGTTGTCGGGACTGAGGGGGGCCATTTCTTCCTGGGCGGCCTGTTGATCGCGGTCGGAAATGTTGACGGTTTCTTCAGGCTGGAGTTGCTCCCGGTCGGGAGCGGCGCGGACGTAACGCTCTTCACGCTCTTCTTCCCATCCGGTGACGAGGAGAAGTTCCAGGGGCGGGTTTTGCCGGGCGGCTTCGGCTGAGGGAAAAAGCGCGAAGTGCGGAATGGCGTAGAAGACGCCAAGGTGGGCGAGAAGGGTAAAGACAACACCCGCGACCACGGCATCGCGGTCTTTCCGCGTGCGCCGCGGGAGAAATTCCGCGAACGGGGCGTTGTTGGTTGTCTTGGACATGTGGTCTGGAATGGGCGCTTGGAAGGTGACCTTTAGACAGGGGAGAGGCGGGTGGCCGTTCGAAATCAGTCTCTCTGCCCGCATTCTCCTTTGGGCTCCGTTTGCAGGCGCTCGCGGAGAATCGGGTCGAGGCGCTCGATGGGCAGGCCCATGACATTGCTGAAGAGGCCGTCGTATTGCGCGATGATGCGTTCGCCGTGTTCCTGGGCACCGTAAGCACCGGCTTTGTCGAGGGTGTGGACAAGGTCCAGGTATTCGCTGATGGCTTCTTCGGTGAGGGGGCGAAAAGTGACGGCGGTTGTTTCGACAAAGACATGGTCGGCCCGACCGCGCGGACCCACGAGAGCGACCCCGGTGTGGACCACATGGGTGCGCCCGCTGAGGATGCGGAGGAAGCTGCGCGCTTCATTGAGGTCGGCGGGTTTGTGGAAGACCCGTTTGTCGAGTGCCACAATGGTATCCGCGCCGATGACGAGGCAGTGGGGGTGAAAACGGGCGATTGCGGCGGCCTTGACCGATGCATTGTGGCGGACAATCGACGTCGGATCCGCGTCAACGGCCTCCCACTCCTCCGCGTCTGAAGGAATACAGGCAAAAGACCAGCCCGCGTTGCGCAGCAGGTCGTGTCGACGGGGCGATTGGGAAGCGAGGATGAGAGAGATGGCTCCCTTGATCGGGGCCGTTGCCGCCGATGGTGTCATTCGTCGAGGAGCCGCGTCACGTCGCCGGTGGTGCGGGCAAACTCCAGGCGGGCGAGGCTGTATTGAAAGATGGCCTCCACGAGGGTATCGTTGGCTTGGGCAAGATTGGCTTGCGCGGTGACGACATCGCGATTGTCCGCCACCCCTTCACGAAAACGGGTGAGGGCAAGATCCAGTTCCCGTTCGCTCAGTTCGACTTGTTTTCGGGCGATTTCAATTTGGCGTGCCCGGGAGTTCAAGTTGTGGCTGGCAAAGCGCAGATCCGCGTCCACCTCCTTTTCAAAATCTTCCACGATGAGGGATTGCTGGCGCACGGCGGACATGGCTTGAAGGCGGTTGGCCTGGATGCGGAATCCGTCGAAAAGGGGAAAGCTGAGGGCGGCTTGGACCCGCCATTGCTCACGCATGGAGCCGGTAATGGAGGAAGATGCGTAGCCCCAATCCGCTCCAATCTCGAGGCTCGGCAGGCGCTCCCATCCGGCTGCCCGGCGGGCGTATTCGTTGCGTTCAAGGGTGAGGCGCTCGCGGCGGTATTCGGGCCGGTCGCGCAAGACGGTTTCGAGGCGCGCGTGTTCGAGGAGGGCGGCGAAACGCCGGTCGGCGTAGAGGTAGAGGGTTTCGGAAATCCGCAAGTCGGTGCCGAGCGGGAGATTGAGGATACGCTTGATGCGCAGTGCGGAGTCGACGACCCGTGTTTCCTGTTGAAGTTTGGCGATTTCATTCTGCGCCAGTTGCACCTCCGCCCTCGTCACATCGATTGGGGTGGCCACTCCCGCTTCGAGCTGGTTTTCAGCAATCTCGAGGAGTGTGCGGTCACGCTCAATGTTGGCCTCCAACACTTCCAAGCGGGCGATGTTGCGCAAGTGGTTGAAGTAGGTCAGGGCGATTCCCTGCAGAATATCCTGGATGGTCGCGGCGAGGTCATATTCGGCGATCTCCACATCAAACAGCGCCACCCGGTAGTCGGCGATCCGGTTGATGTCCAGAGCGGAGAGGCGGGCGCGAAGGAGCGCATCAAACCGGTTATTGAAGCTCCGCTCGGGCACATTCGGCAGGTCCGCTGCGAAGTTGCCCACGTTGGGGGCCATTGCGCGCGATTGCGCGACGGAGCCGTCGACCGTGGGGAGGAGTCCGGCGCGGCTGCGCCTGGCTTGTTGCCGGCGCGCTTCCACGCTTTCCTGCCCGATAAGGATGGCGAAGTTGGCGTCACCCGCCCGCTGCAATGCCTCGCGCAAATCGAGATCGATTGCGGGTTGCGCGGACAGTTGGGGAGTCAGCCAACATCCTCCCAGGAACGCGGCCACAATAAAGATTCGGAATATCATGCAGGCGTGAAGAGACAGCAACCCTCGTCAAAGCTCAAGCTGGAAGCCCGCTTTGTATTTGACAGTTGGGCGCTTGCGGGGGAACTGAAAGGCAATGGATTATTTTTGGGCGGCCGCGCGGGAAGCTTACGTGCAACAAGGAACTCTTCTTGCGTTGGGTGTTTTTGTTCTGCTCATCCTGGGCGAGCGCTGGTGGCCGCGCCGGTGGCGCGCCTGGGGCGAGGCTGATTGGAGGCGCCACACGGTGTTTCCGGCGGCCCTGGCCTTTTATACGGGCGGCCTCTTCATCCTTTCGTTGGGGTTTGAGCAGCCTTTCTTTCTGCTGGGGCGGGTGGCTTTGCTTTTGCTTGTGTGGATGATTATTCCCCGAATCTGTGCTTTTTTGCGCGAGGCCTATTGGATTCGCGCGGGCGAATTAGCGCTCTTTCTACTTTCGGCGGTCATTCTTCTGCCCGAGTTGCGCATGGGATTTGCGTTTCTCGATACGATTCGCGTGGAGGCGGGCGACTTTCGTATTTCGGTGGCGGGCATTCTGCAAGGGGTGGTGATCCTGGTTTTCGCGCTCTATGTGGGCTTGGGCCTGGCCCGTCTGTTAGAGGAGCAATTGGAGCAGGTGAATGGGTTGAGCCCCTCCTTACGGGTCCTTATTGGAAAGGTCGCCCGCATCCTCTTGCTTGTCATTGCCGGTGTCATGGCGGTGGATGCTGTGGGGATTGATGTCACGGTCCTCAAGTTTCTTGGGGGCGGGCTGGGGTTGGGGCTGGGTTTTGGTCTGCAAAAGGTGGTCTCCAATCTGATAAGCGGCTTTATTCTCCTTGCCGACCGCTCAATCAAGCCGGGTGATGTGATTGAGGTGGAGGGGAGCTATGGGTGGATCAACAATCTCAGAGCCCGCTTCGTTTCCGTGATCACGCGCGATGGCAAAGAGCACCTTATCCCCAATGAAGACCTCATTACCCAGCGGGTGATCAATTGGTCGTTTTCCAACAGCAATGTGCGCGTACACCTTGATTTTGGCGTGTCTTACAAGTCCGATGTGCATCAAGTGAGGAAGGTGGTTTTGGCCTGTGTGGCCGAGGAGGCGCGGATTCTGAAGTCTCCCGCGCCGGTATGCTTCATCACTTCTTTCGGTGACAGTTCGGTGGACTTTCAATTGCGGTTTTGGCTGTGCGATCCGCAAAACGGGCTCACCAACATTCGCAGCGCGGTCTACTTCCGCATTTGGGATGCATTCAAGGCCAACGGCATCGAGATTCCGTTTCCGCAACGGGATGTGCACCTGCGTTTGCCGGATGGGCTTCCGCGTGGTGGGCAAGACCCGCAGAGCGACTGAGGGGGCCGGCTGGTTCGGTCAAAGGATTGAGTCAGTTGGGCCGGATCAGGGCAGGATGGAGGCTAAAGCTGAAACTCGGAACCGAGGTAAACCTTTCGCGCGTTTTCGTCTTTCACGAGGAAATCGCCGGTGCCTTCGGTAAGGACTTTGCCTTCGTGGATGAGGTAGGCGCGGTCGCAAATACGGAGGGTTTCGCGCACGTTGTGGTCGGTAATGAGCACGCCGATAGCGCGGGCCTTGAGCGACAATACCATTTTCTGTACTTCCGCGATATTGAGCGGATCGACCCCGCTGAAGGGCTCATCCATGAGCAGAAAGCGGGGATTGGTGACAAGGGCGCGGGAGATTTCGAGGCGGCGGCGCTCGCCTCCGCTGAGCGTGTAGGCTTTTTGCTTGGCGAGGTGGGTGAGGCTCAGCTCTTCGAGGTGCTCGCGCACGATTTCGTTGCGGCGAGCTTTGCTCACGGGGAGGATCTCGGCGATCGCGCGGATGTTGTCTTCCACCGTGAGTTTGCGGAAAATGGAGGTTTCCTGCGGCAGGTAGCCGATCCCGCGCCGGGCTCGCTTATACATGGGCGCGTGGGTGATGTCGGTCTGGTTAAGGCGTACAGTGCCCTCGGTTGCCGCCACGAGGCCAACAATCATGTAGAAGGTGGTGGTCTTGCCTGCTCCGTTGGGGCCGAGGAGGCCAACGATTTCACCGGCGTCGATGTGGAGGTTGACCCCATTGACCACAGTCCGCTTACCGAAGGTCTTCACGAGGCCTTCCGTTCGGATGCGGGGAGGGTTGCCTGCGGCGGGTGGGGGCGGGGCGGCGGGTTCGGTGGAGGCGCTCATGGTGTCTCCTCTTCGTTGTCATTTCCGGTCGGCGGCGGGACTGTGGGGTCGATCTCTTCCACAGCGGGTGCTTCGGCTGAGATGCGGCGTCCGTCCCGCGCGCGGGTGCGGTCGACGTCAATCGTGTCTTCGGCCTGGCTGAAACCGAGATCGGGCAGTTCGCCGAGGCGCACAACCGAACGGCTGGGCCGGTCCGGGGGGGCGTTGGGATCAGGGATCGATTGGAACCGCCGTTGATCGCGGAAGAGGACGAACTGGTAGCCTTCGATTTCCACATCGCCATCCACGATGCGCGGATTTTCCGAGAGGGTCACGGTGCCCGCCACGGGGTTGACCTCGGCGCGCCCGGCATAGGCGGTGCGTCCTTCCTGGCGGATGCGCACGTTGCCCACGGCGAGGATGGATTCGATGGCCCCGATTTCTCCGATGGCCTCGGTCGCGGCGGCGGGAGCGGAGCGGAAGGCGATGACGGTGAGCTCGTCGCAGGAGATCTCCAGATTCGTCCCGCGCACTTCCACATCTGTGCGAAAATGGAAGAAGTTGCGTGCGTCCGTGCCCTGAAGTTCGAGAGTTTCGCTTGTGATGGTGGTGCGTTCGGGCGTTTGGCCTGCGGACGGAACGCCCAGTAGGGGAATCGCTGCGAGAAGGGCGAGGAGTTGGCGGGTGCGGTTCATCGGAGAATATCGATGGCTTCGTCGAAAGTAACGCGGGCCGAGCGGCGGACGCTGATGGCACGGTGGGTGCCATCCCACGTCCAGTCTTCACCGGTTAGACTGAAGTTTGGGCCGGTGACAAAGAGGGAAGAGTCCCCCTCGGCGCGGCCTTCTTCAAGATGAATGCGCGCGCGGGGGCTGCGGATGCGGTTTTCCACTCGAACGTGCTCGTCACCGGAGAAAATTGTCAGGTCAAGACCGATAATGATGCTCTCCCGGGGGCTTTTATAGATGCCCTCCAAGCCGCGCAGCTCCCAGGAAAGAAAGCCGTTTTCTTCATTGAACATGGGAATGAGGAAGTGCCGCAGCGGCTGATCGGGGCGAATTTGTGCGCTGAGGATGGAGGGCAGCGCGACGCACGCCACCAGCAGGCCGGTGCGGATCAGGCCCATTCGAGAAGCGTATCCACCAATTTGTCGATACCGGTGCCGACCTCGGCAATGTTGCGGCCCAGCATGTAGGCCGGGGTGGAGATGATCTTGCGCGCCGGGTCTTCGTGAGTCTCGGTCACGGCGCAATTCACATGGCGGGCACCTGTCTTGTTGATGCCGGCTGCCGTGTCGGCGTCGTTCCCGATCGTCACCTCAATGCCATTCTCGCCGAGCACGCGGGCTCCGAGAGCGGGGGCGATACAGACAAGCCCGATGGGTTTACGCGCCGCGAACATCTCCTTGAGGAGCCGTTCCACCTCCGGGTGAACGGTGGCGTTGGGGCCATCGAAGGCAAAGGTGCAGAGGTTCTTGGCCGCTCCGAAGCCACCGGGGAATACGACCGCGTCGAGATCGTTTGCCGTAACCGTGGCAATATCCTCGATCTCCCCGCGGGCGATGCGGGCCGACTCCACGAGCACGTTGCGCTTCTCCGGCATTTCCTTGCCTGTCAGGTGGTTGATGACGTGGTGCTGATCCACGTTTGGCGCCATGCAGACAACCCGCGCCCCGCGCTTCTCGAGCGACAGCAGGGTGAGAACGGATTCATGGATTTCCGCGCCGTCAAAGACGCCGCAGCCGGACAATACAACTCCAATTTTTTTGGCCATAAGGGGAATCTCCTTTCTTGAGAAGGTTCACATTTAAGTTCAGATGCCCTGCGTCAACATCTGTTCAAAACGGTTTGGATGGCTTTGTGCTTTCTTTTGCTCAGAAAGCTTAGGAGACCGTCGGTTTGGATAAGTTTCCCGACCCATTCGACGCTGCCCGGCACGCTGGTCTGCTTTGGGTAGGCGGCAGCGGCTTCCTCCACGCGGTCGGGCGCTTGGGGCGCTTTGGCGGCGTCTGTCCTTGTTCTGTGAAGACGGGCGAGGATTCGCTCAACATAGGCAACATATTCGGCGAAAACATCGCCCGGGGGGATTTCCTGATGACCTTTGCCCTGCCGTCGTCGATTGAGCCATTGGTAGCCTAAGCGGGCGGGGCTTTGGCCAATTGCGGCCTCGCCGAGGCCGCAGTAACGGTAGCTTTGGGGTGTTTCAGCCAACCCCGCACGCACGGCGTTCAGGTCGATGTATGCGGCGACCGCTTTTACAGCCGGAGAGCCGGGCTCCAGCAGCACGCTACGATACCGCTCCGCCCAAAAAGTTCCGACGGTTTTGTAGTTTGCATTATACCAGAAAGTAAATCGGGTCTTCAGCTCCCGCATAAAAACCGGGATATGGCCCATCCGGGCTTTGAGCTGGCGTCTCAGTGTTTCGGCCCGTTCGCCGTCTTCTTCCAGGGATTTCTTCAGAGCGTCGGCATCGACGCCCAGAGAAGGCGAGCGCTTCCCGCCATAGAGAGCCCGAAAACGCCGCAAGAGTTCTAGGTCCGTCACCTCCTCTCGCGCAGGTTTCGAATCCACATGAATCAGGATGTGGAAGTGGTTCTTTAAGAAGCAGAACGTGATTACATCCAGCCCTGCGAATTCCGCCTGCGTGCGCAATATTCGCCGCATCTCTGCCATGCCCGCCTCATCAAGCAAAAAGCGCTTCTGCACCACACGCGACATCACATGCACCGCAACCTCGTCATTCGAAAAGGGTCTCTTTGTGTATTTGCCCATGCTTCCTTCCTCGCATTTATAGGGCTCGCAGTCGATTTAAAAATTTCAGAAATAATTTTTTCTCCTTTCGAAGCTCCGGACACAACTGATTTGCCTTCAAAGGACGATGCGGAAGATGTGGGCGGGGGAGCGGCGGGGGTCGAGGCGGACAAAGTTCTTTTTGCCTTTCCAGCGGTAGACGGTGCGGCGGGAGTCGAGGAGATCCTCGACGCCAAACTCCCGGTCGCTGCCGAGGCCCATTTGCTCAAGGGGTAGGGTGATGTGTCCCATTTGCGCCCAGTTCCAGTCCATGCTCACCACGACGAGGATCTGGTTGGTGCGGTCGGGGGTTTGTTTCAGGTAGGCGATGAAGTAGGGGTTGTCGGTTTCACAGAAAGTGAGGTTACGGGTGCGCTGGAGGGCCGGGTTTTCCCTGCGGGCAAGGTTCACGAGGGTGATTTCTTCGCGGATGTTGCCCGGAGCCGTCCAGTTCCACCGCTTCAATTCATACTTTTCGTTGTTGGTGTATTCTTCCTTGCCAGGGAAAGGGATGTGGTCGCGGATTTCGTAAGCGGGGCCATAAATACCCACATTGGACGAAAGGGTGGCAGCGAGGACGTAGCGCCCAATGAACGTTGCGCGATTGCCGGTCTGGAGATCCTCGTGGAGAATGTCGGGCGTGTTTGGCCAGAAGTTCGGCCAGAAATAATCCGCGACTTCCGTTTGCGTGAGTTCTTCGAGATACTCCCGCATGACACGGGCGTCGTTGCGCCAAGTAAAGTAAGTGTAACCCTGGGTAAATCCGGCACGCCCCAGCCAATACTTGCGCTTCGGGCGGGTGAAAGCCTCGGCGAGAAAGATGGCCTCGGGGTGCACTTTCTTGATTTCCTGGATGCACCACTCCCAAAAAATGAAGGATTTTGTGTGCGGATTATCGACGCGGAAGATCTTGACGCCCTTTTCGATCCAAAAATCGAAGACGGACTTCAACTCGGCCCAAAGGTTCTCCCAGTCCGTTGTCTCAAAGTCGAAGGGGAGAATGTCCTGGTATTTCTTCGGAGGGTTTTCGGCGTATTGCACGGTCCCGTCGGGCCGCCAGCGAAACCATTGCGGGTTTTCCCGCACGTAAGGGTGATCGGGGGCGCACTGGAAGGCGATATCGAGGGCCAACTCCATGCCATGGCTTTTCACGGCCTCAACAAAACGACCGAAGCTTTCAAAGTCGCCCAGTTCCGGGTGGATGGCTTTGTGACCGCCATTTTCTCCGCCGATGGCCCATGGGCTGCCGACGTCGTCCGAATCCGGGGTGAGGCTGTTGTTTTTACCTTTGCGAAAAGGCACGCCGATCGGGTGAATGGGCGGGAAATAAACGATATCGAAGCCCATCGCGGCGATCTCGGGGAGACGCTTGGCCGCATCGTCAAAGGTGCCGTGGCGGTGGCCGTCGTCGGCGCAAGAGCGGGGGAAATACTCATACCACGCCCCGCAGATAGCCAGCTCGCGCTCGACAGAGAGGGTCCGGACAGGTTCGATGACGGTTTCGAGGTCGTAGGCTGGATATCGGTCGACAAGACCGGCCACCTCATCGCTCCGCGCAAACTCCACCCGCTGGCGGAAGTCCCGGTCGTTATCGGCGAGGAAATCGCGCCAGCCCTTGAGTTTGGCGGCATCCTCTCCGGCCGCCCTATCCACTGCCTCTCCGATGAGGTCCGCGCCGATCCGCAGATCGACGTCGACCTGTTCGCCAGCATTGACCTTTTTGATAAAGCCCGCCCGCCAGCTCCCGAAATGATCGATGACTCCGCTGACAGCGATCTCGTAGAGCCCGATTTCGGCGGGATTCCATTCGAGGGTGTACTCGTCGTTTGGTTCGGCGTGCATCGCGACCTGTGTCCACGCTTCCGTTCCCGCCTTGCGGAAGCGAAAAAACGCGCGAACGAGATCGTGGCCGTCGGCGAAGACATGCGCCCGCCAATGGATCGGCTCCCCGAGCGGCCTTTTGAGAACGGCACGCGGGCGCGGAATTGAGGGAATCAGGAGATCGACGAGGACGCGGCGGCGTCCGGCGTAGGCGCGAAGGGAATTCATCGGAAAAGGAGGGAGTCGTAAAGATCGGCTGTTTGCTTGGCGATGGAGTTCCAGCCGAAAAGGGCCTCCGCTCTCTCCCGGCCACCTTTGCCAAATGTCTCGCGGCGATCCGGATCTTTCATCAGCCGATTTATCGAAAAAGCGAGATCCCTTGCAAAATCCTCCGGCGAAAGAGGCGAGTAGGGTGGTTCGCGATGCTGCGCGACGGGGACGAGGTAGCCCGTCTGGTCGTGAAGGACAACTTCAGGGATTCCGCCCACAGCAGATCCGACCACGGGGCATTCGCAGGCCATGGCTTCAAGATTGATGATACCGAAAGGCTCGTAAATGGAAGGGCAACAAAAGACCCCGGCTCCGGAATAGAGCTGAATAAGAGTCTTGCGATCAACCATCTCCGCGACCCAGTGGATTCCCTCGCGGCGGGCAGACTCAGCTTCCACGGCCGCCTTCATCTCCGCTGCGATTTCCGGGGTGTCGGGAGCGCCGGCGCACAGCACTATTTGGAAGCCTGGGTCCATGTGGCGAATCGCCTCAACCAGGTGGATGATACCCTTTTGGCGGGTGATGCGTCCGACGAAGAGAACATACGGTTGGCTCGGATCGATGCCAAAGCGGGCAAGGGCCGGGGAGGGGTCGACTTTTCGATATTCCTCCGTATCCACGCCGTTGTAGATGATGTGGACCTTCTTGGGATCCACGTTAAAGTGTTCCAAAATGTCGTGGCGAGTGCCCTCGGACACGGCGATGACGGCATCGGCCATTTCGAGGGCCGTTCGCTCTACCCAGCAGGAAAAGTCGTAGCCCCCGCCCAGTTGTTCGCGCTTCCACGGACGCAGGGGTTCGAGGCTGTGCACAGTGATCACGAGGGGAATTCCGTAATTTAACTTCGCGAAAATGCCGCCCAGATGCGTGTACCAGGTGTGGCAGTGGACCACATCCGCATCAATCGACTGCATGTTGAACTGGTTGCAGCGGTGAATCGCGCCGAAGATGGACTGGAGCGCGCGCGGAGCTGTCTGTTCGGTGGTCGGAGCGGGAAATCCGGTGACGGAGAAACCCTGCTCGCGGATTTTTTGATCACCGAAACAGCGCACATCCACCTCGATCAAGTTACGCAACTGGCGGCTGAGGTAGTCCACATGGACCCCTGCACCCCCGTAGGTGTGGGGCGGGTATTCGTTGGAGAGAAGGAGAACTTTCATTGGATGGGAAGAGACGCCGAATAGTGAGTAAACGGGCAGCACCGGATTTGATTAGCCGGACTCGACAAAAGCGTTTGTCTTTGGAAGAACCGGATATCGGGCTGCGCGGAAAAGGACGAAGTTGGGTCCATGGCGGGCATTCCGGTTTTCGAGAAGCGGGGAATCAAACCGATGCGGAGGCCGCCGGAGGGGGCGCTGCGGGGGCTTCGAACTCGAGCCGGATCGAGAAAATCTTTACGAGGATCAGGAGCGTGACGACCGTCAGCCCCAGAACGACCCAGCCGGTGAAGTCGTGCACATTGCCCATATTCATGCCGAGGATGAAAAAATCGCCATCGAGCGCTGTCGGGCCCTTTCCGTAGGCCCAGGCTGTGAGAAAGAGGCTCCGCAGAATGTTGTTGAAGAAGGCAAAGAACATGGCGAGAGCAACGAGGAGGGACTTCTTCCAGAGGCTCTCAAAAAATGCCGCGCCGATGAAGGAGCCTGCGAAGAGACAGGCCGTGAGGGAACGAATTCCCGAGCAAGCGTCCTCCACGCCAACCTCGCCATTCGGAAGAACGAGGATGCTGCCCTGTTGGATGATGGCGTAGCCGAGAAAATCAAAGGTAAAAAAAACCACCACGGCCACCTGGTTCATGAGAAAGGTGCTCACAGCGGTGTAGAAAAACCAAGGCATCGGTACCGCGAGCATCCAAATGAGCGCGGGAAAGAGAAAACAGCCTGCCACGACGAAGCGTTGATGGAGGGAAATGTCTTCGCTCTGCGAATTTTTGTCTGCAAAAAGAAAGACGGAGGCGAGGACGAGCCCGGCGAAGGAGTAGGCAAAGGCCGTCGAACTAATCAAGTTACGCCCTTCCATGGCGCGGTAGAGTGCCCCGTAGAAGAAAATGAAGAGGCAACCTGCAATCGCGAGGCCCGCTGCCAATTTAGAGAGAGGGCCCAAGATCCCGCCAAAGCGCGTCAGCAACGAAGGGGGATTTTCCAGTTTCTTCTCCGTTGCTTCGAGAGCCGACTTGGAGGCACCTTCAAGGGGTTTCCCTGCAAGCACGCGGTAGATCCGTGGCCACCGGTCATAGACGATAAAGGCCACAAAGAAAGGCACAATCATTCCGAAGAGATACTCATCGTTCGACTGCCACCAGTGGTAGAGATCGTAGATGAGAAAGGCCACCATAGCGGCGAGGACGGCTCCGAGCCAGCGAATATGTTGGGGTAATTCAAGAAAGGCCTTCATTTGTCTGGGCAGGAATATGGTGGGGTGGGCGAGGGCGATTCAAGAGAAAAGGAACCCGCGAAATGTCGGTGGGAGTGATCGCAAAGGTTGTGACATTTTTCAGTTGCGTTTCGCCACGGTCGCGACGGTCCCGAAGTCGGCACCACCACCGTCTTCCGCAAGCGGTTTGGGCTTTCTCCTTCGTTGCAGCGCCGACCGCGGTCCCCTGGTCTCTCCGAAGAGGCGGCATTCCCGGCCCCACCCCGGCTGCACAACCGCACCCGGTAGCGCTCGTGCCATTTCGTCGCCCAAGTCAGCCCGCCCTCGATCCGGGCGATTCCCCGCCGCGCGGCCGAGCCACCCGCGCAGGCTTCACCAAAACCGCTGAAACCATAGGTGCCCGCATCCTCTACCAAGCCCGCCCGCACCGGGTTCAAATTGATCTACGCCGCCACCATCCTCTGCGCCTCCGTATCTGCCTCCACCGCCCCACCTGATCCGCGTCGTCCAAAATTCCGGTCTCCTTCGGAGCGTGTCGCACGAAGATATGAAAGTGACTAGCCATAAAGTAATACGTCAGCACCTCCATCCCTGCGAACGCCGCCTGCGAGCGTATAATATGGCGCACCTCGAGAAATTGACGCCCTGTTCTAAATTGATGATTGCCTTTTCACAGCCCTCGCAGCCCGTGTAGAGGTATCAGCCACAATCCCATTTCGATCCCATGACTCTAAATTCCCTAGATGGCATCTGGTCCCTGCGCGACGAAGCAGGAGAGTTTACGCTGGAGGCAGCGGTTCCCGGATGTGTGCACACGGCTCTCCTAAAGCAGGGTATGCTGCGCGATCCCTGGTTTCGCGACAGAGAAAAGGACCTGCAGTGGGTCTGCGCACGCGGTTGGATCTACCAAAGATCCTTCGATTGGAATCCGGGGAAATCAGTCGAAGACCCGGAGCTTGTCCTGGAAGGTTTGGATACACTCTGCGAGGTTCGCCTGAACGGGCAGCACCTGCTCTCGACCGACAACATGTTCCGCACCTGGTCGGTGAAAATCGCAAATTCGCTGAAGACGGGCGAAAACACGTTGGAACTGCGCTTCGCCTCCGTCCTGCCCTTTCTGCGGGAGGCGCGGGAGCGCAGACCCTTGCCCGCATGGAACGAGTTCCGTGAGGAGTTCCGCGGCCGCGGGCACTTGCGAAAGATGGCTTGCGGCTTCGGCTGGGACTGGGGGTTTATGGCTCCGGGGATTGGTCCATGGAAATCGGTACGCATTGTCTCCGGCCCGCGTTGGTCACGGGTAACAGTGGACCAGCAACATGGCCCGGAAGGGGTGCGCCTGCGCTGTTCCGGCGAGTGGATCAACGGTGCGGACCACCGCGTACGCTACCGGCTGACTGCGCCCAATGGCCGGGAGACGGTGGTCGACGCGGCGGGCGGAATTGCCCACATCCTCATCGAAGATCCCGCGCTGTGGTGGCCTGTCGGGATGGGCACCCAGCCGCTCTACCATCTCCGGGCCGAGTTGGTGGATGGAGCCGGCCTGGTCGTCGACACCTGTATGCGCCGCGTCGGTCTGCGCACGATCCGCCTTGATCAAGCACCCGACGCCTTTGGTGAAAGCTTCCGTTTCATCGTCAATGGACGCCCCGTCTTTGCCAAGGGGGCCAATTGGGTGCCCGCCGATTTGTGGCCCCACCGCGTCGATCCGGCCACTTACGAAGGGCTCCTCGACGACGCTGCCGCCGCCCACATGAATATGATCCGCGTGTGGGGCGGAGGCATCTACGAAACGGACACGTTTTATGATCTCTGCGACGAGAAGGGCCTGCTTGTCTGGCAGGATTTTATGTTTGCCTGTGGCACGTATCCCGGCGGCGATCCGGTGTTTGTCGACAATGTCGAAGCGGAGGCGCGCGAGCAAGTCCGCCGGTTGCGCGACCATGCCTGCCTCGCTCTCTGGTGCGGCAATAATGAAATCGAGCAGGGCTTCATTAACTGGAAAACCGATGCCTGGACGGATACAACAATGCCCCTGACCGAGTATGCGAAAATCTTCGACGAGTGCTTGCCACAAGTCGTGCGCGAGGAGGATGGAACCACGCCCTACATTCCCTCCAGCGGCCACACACCGGGACAGAACCGCTCAGATGCCCACGATCCTACCTGCGGTGACGCCCATTCCTGGAGTGTGTGGTTCGGTGGCGAACCGATTGAGGCGCAGCGCAAATGGACCTACCGATTCATGTCGGAGTTTGGTTTTCAGAGCTTTCCCGAACCATCCACCGTGGAGGCCTTCACCGAGCTCGCAGACCGCGCCTTCGGCAGCTGGGTGCTCGACTTCCATCAGCGTTCCCCCGACGGCAACCGCAAGATCTTCCAATACCTCCTCGATTGGTTTCGTCCACCGGGAAAGTTCGACGAACTGCTCTGGATGACCCAACTCATTCAAGGCCTCTGCGTGCAGGTGGCGGTGGAACACGGGCGGCGCATCCAGGGGCGCATGGACGGTGTGTTGTATTGGCAACTCAATGACGTGTGGCCCGGCGCGACCTGGTCATCCCTTGATGTCCGCCGCAAATGGAAAGCTCTGCACTATCTCGCCCGGCGCTTTTTTGCCCCCGTGATGGTCTCGCTTCTTGACGATCCGGCCAGCGGGCGTGTCGAAGTCCACGTGTCCAATCACCGGTCAACCGACTTTTCCGGTCGCGTGCGCTGGGAAATCACCGATATGCGCGGCGAGGTCTTGGATGCCGGGGTGATCGCCACCGCCGTGGCGACGCAGGCCAACCGGATGGTGGCTGCCGTGGAAACGCGAACCTGGCGCGGAAGCGGGGGTTGCGATGTCCTCCCCCTTGAGTCCGTCCACCGCTCCCACATCCCGCTCGATGGGGACCGGGAGATCCTCGTATGGGCCGTGTGTGAAGAAAACGGAGAAGAGGTATCCCGAAATCTGGCCACCTTCGCCCGTCCCAAACACTGGTCCCTCCTTCGACCGGAGATCACCGTTGCGGCGGAAGAAATCAGCCCCGGCGAAGTCCGCCTTCATCTGCGGAGTAACGTTTGCGCGCCCTGGACACGGCTTGAATGGCCCGGCGAAGAAGCCCGTTGGAGCGATAATTTCCTGCACCTCGGCCCCCGGCACCCAGCGACCGTTATCGTGAAAGGCCGCGACCTCACCCCAACCCGTGCGCGCGCCGAAGTGCGTTGCATCTCACTCTATGAGGCCATGGGCGGATGACGCCAAGCGGACCTTGCCCTGCTCCGCCGATCGCTGCATCTCCATTTCTTCGAGCAGGCCGATGGCACGGGCAGAATCCACCTCCGGGCGGTTCGAAAGATCAACTGAATGCGACACGTCAAGGCGCGTCATCTCCAAGTTACGCTGTAACGTCCCCCGTGCGGCATGGATAATCCCCTGAAACCGCTTCGGTAGAATCTCCCCGCTGTGATCCAGAATGCCCTGAAGCGAAGTATACTGCACCAGCCATTTCGCCGCCGTCTTTAAACCGACTCCGGGAATACCCGGAATGTTGTCAGCGGTATCTCCGACCAGCGCGAGCAGATCCGGAATCTGCGCCGGGGTTACACCGAATTTGACCACCACCCCGTCCTCATCCAGCTCCCTCCATCCCAGCTTGGGATTGGCTGTCGGCGGCGGCAACCATTGAGTCACACCCGGCCGGAGGAGCTGCGCCAGATCTTTGTCCGCACTGATGATACTAACCCGATCACCCGCTTTTGCGATTTGATTGGCCGCCGAGCCAATCAAATCGTCCGCCTCCACTCCGTCGACCTCCAGCCCACCGTAGCCCATCGCACGCGTCCATTCCTTGATCAAGGGAATTTGCTGCGCGAGCGGCTCCGGCGTGTCGGTGCGGTTCGCTTTATAATCCGCATGCAAAGCGGTCTGGCGGGAAGCGCCCCCGAGATCAAAGAAGACCACCAGGCGGTCAGGCTTCAGATGATCTTCAATCCACCAAAGCGTACGCACCCATCCGTGCAACGCCCCGGTGGGAAAACCATCCCCTCGCGTAAGATCCGGCATCCCGTAGTATGCCCGGAAAGCCATGTTGTAACCATCCACCAAAGCGTAATGCATCCACCCGTTCTAGAACACCCCGCACACAGCCGTCCAGCTCCGGTTGCTTCGGCATCCCGGTTTCCCTGGTCGGAGACCATCGAAAACCCACCCTTTCTCCCTTCCGAATCCGGACCAGGGAGCTTGCTGTGAAAAAAACAAAAAATCCCTTGACCCCTCCCTGAAATTCACCACCGTCCACAACTTCAATTGTTGCAGGGTGGAGCAGCCCGGTAGCTCGTCAGGCTCATAACCTGAAGGTCCTCGGTTCAAATCCGAGCCCTGCACCCAGTTTAAGCCCCGGAGTCCCTGCGACCTCGGGGCTTTTTCTTTTCCTGGATTTCCTCCGAGCCTGCCCAGTCTATGTTTTGGGGACCGCCCCCCCCCGAGCGTCCGCTCCCTTTCTGCTGCCGGAGGGGATTTCATTGCCTGACCGTCCTCTCTTGAACCCGTTGCGGCCTTCTCCGGTTTGGGGCCATGGAAAAGAGCATCTTCAATGATCGCGAGACCGGTGTTCCGCGCGGCGGGGACGGAGTCGCGCGGGAAACTTCCGGAACACCCGCCCCACCGCACTCGGTAGCCAGCTTTTGGTTGCCATTCCGATAGGGTAGCGCCGTCATGGTGTTCTTTTGCCAATCCGCTTATGTTAGAAAACCTCACCGATCGTCTCGGCTCCGCTTTGCGCAATCTGCGCGGTATGGGCCGCATCTCCGAAGAAAACATCGCCGAGAGCCTGCAAGAGGTGCGCAAGGCCCTCCTTGGTGCGGACGTGCAATTCCGCGTGGCACGCGACTTTATCGAGCGAGTCAAAGAGAAAAGCCTGGGTCAGGATGTCATCAAATCCGTCACCCCCGGCCAGCAGATCGTCAAAATTATTCACGATGAGTTGGCTGCCCTCCTCGGCGAGGGCACAACCCAGTTCACCGACAAAAAACCCCTTCGTGTGCTCATGCTGGGATTGCAGGGCTCAGGTAAGACAACCTTCACCGCCAAGCTCGCCAAGCACCTTGCCAAGAAAGGTTACCGCCCCGCCGTCATTGCCTGTGACGTCTACCGCCCCGCCGCCATTGACCAACTCGAAACCCTCGCCCGGCAGGTCGGTGTCGACTTTTATGGCGAACGCGACTCCAAGGACGTTCCGGCCATTGGTCGCCGGGGGTGGGAGTGGGCCAAAGCGCAGGGCTGCGATGCCATTCTCTTCGATACCGCCGGCCGACTTCAGATAGACTCCCCCCTGATCGATGAAGTCAAACGCCTGCGGGATGCGGTGCTGCCGGATGAAGTGTTGCTCGTGGGAGATGCGGCTCTCGGTCAGGAGGCGGTCAATGTCGCCAAAACCTTCCATGAGGCCGTGCCCCTCACCGGCATCGTTCTCACCAAGATCGACGGCGATACGCGGGGCGGGGCGGCCCTCTCCATGAAAGCCGTCACCCATGTGCCCATCAAATTCCTCGGCACCGGCGAAAAGGTGGAGGATCTCGAGGTCTTTCACCCCGACCGTCTGGCCAGCCGCATTCTTGGAATGGGTGACGTGGTCTCCCTCGTGGAAAAGGCTCAGGAGACCATCGATGAGGACGAGGCGCTGCGCATGGCCGACAAAATGCAGCGCGCAGATTTCAACTTTGAAGACTTTCTCACGCAGATGCGGGCTATGCGCAAAATGGGTTCCTTGGGATCAATTATGAAGATGATTCCCGGCATGGGAAAAATGCAAGTGGGGGAGAAAGAAGAGAAGCGCCTGAAGCACTCGGAAGCCCTCATACAGTCCATGACCCCAAAAGAGCGCCGCAACCCGAATATTCTCAATGGCAGCCGTCGCGCCCGCATCGCCCGCGGCGCAGGCCTGGAAATCAAGGAACTCAACGCGCTCATCAAACAATTCGCCCAAATGAAAAACATGATGCGCATGATGAAGGGAGCCAAAGGGAAGAAAATGATGAAGCAGATGCAAAAAAAGGGCGGCCTCCCCGGAGGCGGCGACTTCCCCGGCGGTCTCCCCGGTGGCCTCGGGCTCTGAGTGGCCAAACCGCCGCGCTTGAAAGCAATGTAAATAGACAAACACTGAGTAAAAATGAATACCGGTTAGATTTTTATTGCACTTGGAGGGGTTTCCGAATGAAGTGGGCAGGATGAAGTATTTGATACCACCAAAAAGTCGAAGAATGCGTCGGGCGGGTGTGGGCAGGGGCTCGGATGCGGTATATCATGTGGTGAGCCGGGTGTGCGGGCGGGAGTTCCTGCTCACCGATGTGGAGAAGGAGGCGTTCCGGGGCTTGCTGGGGCGGGTGGCGGGGTTTTGTGGAGTGGAGGTGATCACGTTTGCTTTGCTCGACAATCACTTTCATTTGCTCATTGAAGTGCCGGGGAGGGTGGGGGATTTGAGTGATGGGGAGCTTTTGCAGCGGGCGAGCCTGCTCTACGGGAAGGAGCGGCGAGGCCAGCCGCTTTCGATGGCACGTATTCAGGCGGCGCTCAGTGCAGGCGGCGAGGTGCGGGAAGCCATGCGAAAGTTGCTGATGGGGCGGATGGCGTCGCTGGCCATGTTCATGAAGATTCTCAAGCAGCGGTATTCAATTCGATTCAACCGCCGGTATGACCGGGTGGGTACGTTGTGGGAAGGGCGTTTCCGGAGTGTGCTGGTGGAGAATTCCCGCGCAGCCCTGAGAGCAGTGGGAGCCTACATCGACCTCAACCCGGTGCGTGCAGGGCGCGTGAGCGATCCCAAAGACTACCGCTTCAGTGGATACGGCGAGGCGATTGGATCGGGAGAGGCAAATGGCTATCCCCTTTGGCCGCGCATTGCGAAGTATAGGGATGAAGCACAGGAGAGGATAGCGGCCCACTATCGGGAGTATTTGTATGTTGCGGGATCAGACCCGCGAAAGGGCCGCTCTTTCGACGCCGATGAGGTGGAGGCCGTGCGTCGCCGGAAGGGCGATTTGACCGGGCTGCAATCGCTGATCTGCCGTCTTCGCTACATGACCGAGGGGGCTGTCATCGGAACCAAAGGATTTGTGGCTGAATGGATGCGTGAGCGACAAGCCCATTCCGGGACGCGAAAAAGAAGCCAGCCCACCCTCGTGCATGGCTTGGACAATGACCTTTATGCGGGCAGCCCCCGGGTGTGAGGGTTTGGGACGATTCCGGTTGGTGGAATGGGTTTTGAACACACGCTGCGCACGAGGACACGGATCGGACTGCCTATGGCCGAAGCGGTTCTGCCCGGACCTTCAGCTTGAATACAGGATCTTCGGCACGTTGCGCAATTGTATTACCAAGAACAGGTCTTGGGTCATGTGGGGGTTTTCTTCGATGTGAGCAAGGGGTTTCTGATTTTCCAGATTCCCCAAGCGTTGTTTTACCCCAACGCGCTTCTTTTCCGAGTTCACGGTCATCCCCGAGCCTTCGACCTACGCGGCTTTCTTCGGATTGTTCGCCCTCGGGCTGGTCCTCCACTTCCGCCGTCGCAACGCGCAGTAGTTCACCCGGCTAATCCCTCCCACTCTCCGGAGGTATCCCCTGACAACAAGACCGGTCGGCTCGTCCGACCGGTCTTTTCGTAATCAGGCTTGTCTGCGCACGCGCTGCCCTGCGCGGAGACGGGCTGAGACGGGCAAGGGCGCATTCACATCGGCGTTTGAGGACTGCTCTTTCGGGCGGGTCCAAACGTTGAAATGTCGGCTCAAAAGGCGTAGCGGGCACCGACTTTGGCGCTGACTTCGGTGCGGGTGAAGGACCAGGAGTCGTCGCTGGTGTCGATTCCCTGATTGAGGACAAGGAAAATGTCGGAGCCGCTGGCGTAGGTCCACCGCAGGCGCGAGTTGAAGCCAATAGACTCGGATATGTTGTCGTATTGGGCCAGGTTGCTCCAGATGAGGGTGGGGGAGAATTGCACGTTGCCTCCGAACTTGATCAGGTTGACGCGGGTCTGGGCATAGCCAAGGCGGACGCGGTTCCATTCGCCCCCGGCTTCAAAGTTAAACATAGAGGAGGGCCGCCAAACAACGGACGGCGCATAGGTCTCGGTGTGCCCGCCGTAGTATTGCTTGCGGCGCAGGGTGAGGCTGCCGGAGAGGGGGCGGGTACGCGCCGTCGCGAGGGTGCTTTCGAAGAGGAATCCCGCGAATTCGCCGGGAAGGACCTGTGTGTTTTGCCCGACGCGGAAGGGGGCGAAGAGGCGTTCCTCCTCCCGGCGCACGCGCAGGAGGATGGAGTCGCCGGAGTGGGCTTCGATCACAACTTCGGGGCCAAAGCCAAGGAACTCGCGCTGGGAACGGGCCAGGTTGCGCCGTGTGGTCACAAGGAGGCGCGGCTGCACCCGCCGCAGCTTTTCAGGACGAAAGATCCGGTCGACGCGGATGTTGCCTTGCCAAATGCCGGTCTGCCGAACAAAGCCGAGGGCCGGGAAGTAGTCTGCCTCGATTTGCTCCCAAAAGGAGTAGGCGGTCCAATCGCGGCTCCAGTATTCCCATTCGTAGCCAAAGGCGCGGCCATTGCGGTCGCGGTCGCTTGTTTCGGAGTGCTGAACCCAGAGAAAGCCCTCGAAGACACCATCGTTGGGTAAGGTGCTGGTGCGGTATTTGAAATCGAGGCCGGCGAGTTGATTGCTTTCCCCGGCGCGGGGATCGCCGTGGGTGCCGATGAAGCCGAAGCTGCTCTCTTCCAGTATGTTCACCTCCACGCGGGCGACCGCCAGATTTTCGCGCTCGAAGGCACGGTCGGCTTTCGTCACGACGTTGAGGAGACCGTAGTTCACGGGGCCGGCGCGCCCGGTAAGCTTGAGCCCGCCGAGCAGATCAATGGGTTGGCCGTCGGGAGCAATCCCGATGCGGCGGGAGAAGTAGGGCAGGGGGCTGCGGTTGATGCCGCCGAAGGCAAAGATGTTGGAATCCTCCAAAAAGAACGGCCGCTTTTCCGGAAAGAAGACGGGGAAGCGAGTGAGATTCACTTGGCGCTCATCCACCTCGGCATCGGCAAAATCGGTATTCACGGTGAGCACGAGCGTGGTGGCGGAGTTTATTTTGTAGAAAAGATCGAAGCCCGGCTTGAAGCGGGTGGTGGCGCTTTGACCACGGTTACGGGTAGTCGTGAGGGAAGCATAGGGCTTGAATTCGATGCCGATGCCGGAGCGTTGTGCCTCAATGCCGGTGAGCCGCCCGGTCCCCGCGAGATTAGAGATGGGCTGCACGCGGTTGTGATTCGTCCAGCGGCTGCGCTCGTTGGCCCGCGCGAGGAACCGCTCTATGTTGAAGCCCCATTCACCGACGCCTTCGGGGAAGGAAATGCCGCGCAGGGGGAGGGCGATCTCGACCGTCCAGCCGTGGTTGTCGATGAGAGCTACGGCTTCCCAGGGGGTGTCCCAGTCCGGCTGCGCCAGTTGCCCATATTCGATAAGGGAGTCGCGCCGCGCACCGAGGGCATTGACCTCGAAACGATAGCCGTTGCGGCGGCCCGAAAACGTGTCGAGGACGATGGCGATGTGATCATCATCCTCCAGGGGGGCGTCATGGCGTTGTTGCGTGGCGACGATGCGGGCGGGCTCGCTGTCGAAGGCGCGAATGGCGAAGTAAAGGGTGTCGCCGAAAAACCCCACATATACTTCAGTGACCTCTGTCGGGGGTGAGCCGGGAGCGGGGTCGGCCTGCAGAAAGCCGGTGAGCGGCCGGACGCCTTCCCAAGCGGCGTCGTCCAGACGCCCGTCGAGGACCGGTGCCTCGGAGAGGCGTGCGGCTTGCCAGAACGGAGCCGCTTGCGTGAAAGCGCCTGTGCCCGCGAGCGCGAAGAGCAAAATGAAGAAAGTGCCTGCACGCGGGCGCAGGGAGAATAGACAAGCAGAAGTGGACATCTTGGAACAGTCGTCCGCCCGCGCGTTTGCCGGATAGAGCATTGGCGAGCAGGAAAACTGCATTTTTACCAGCAACTGCCGTGCCGCCCCGGAACCGCCCAATGCAGGGCTCCAGGGGATACGCCGAGTTCCACACTTTTGTGAGGCCCCCCGGCGCGGGGGTAATGGGTGTTTCCCTGATCGTTGATCAACCTGGGTAAATTTAGGTGTCCCCGCGCCCCTGCTTCCCATTGCATTCGTGGAAGAAATGTTCTGCATGGATCGAGACACTTCGAGCGATGTCACAAATTTATCTCAACCAAGCTCCTGATGCCTGATTTGCTGCTTCATCCCCTCATCAACGCCGCCGGTTTTGTACTCTGCTCGCTTCTTCTGCTCTGGCGCCTGGAGGCGCTCATTGCCCGCGGATGGGAAGGCACCTTTCTCGGGAGCCTCATTATGCCTTATTGCTCTGGATTGGGCAACTTGATCTTTGTTGCGATTGTACTCAAAAGCGGCGCGCCCTCGGGTGAGATTTTTGTCAATGCCACGGTCAATAACATCACCAACCTCACCCTTTTGCTCGGTCTTCCGGCGGTCTTCGGTTGGCTCTCCCTGCGCCCGCAGGGAGAAACCGGAAAGCGCCGTTACCGCGGAAGCCAAAAAGAGCAGCGGCTGTTTTCCGTAACCCGTTTGGAATTGCTCTTCAGCCTCAGCGCCGCCGCCTTTTTCACCGCCATGGTGTGGGTACTCGGACGCGACGGTCGGCTGGATTTCACCGATGGACTCGTCCTCATCGCGCTCTTTCTCTTTTGGCAGAGCTTTCACTGCTATGAAGCCTTTAAGACCAACCTGCGGCAAAACCGAGCAGGCAATCCCCTTATCATTGCCGACGCGTTTCTCCTGCTCCTCGCCGCCGCCGGGATGGTCTTCACCATCGACCATTTGGTTGACGCCCTCCTTGGAATGGAGGAAGGCTGGTTTCGGGCTGACCGGCTCGGCTGGATCACGGGAATCCTCATGATCTTGCCCAACGCTATGCTCGCTCTTTATTACGGAATGCGCCGCCGTCCGGACATCGTCCTCGCGTCGCAGATTGGCGACGGTCACATCTGTATCCCCCTATGCCTCGGGGTCTACGCGATCTTCAACCCCGTCCTTCTCCCAACGGATTTTTCCCTGACGCTGGGTCTGCTTGGAGGCGTGATCGCCATGATTGCCTTACTCCTCATAGCCGCCGGGCGTATCCCGAAGTGGTGCGGGGGCCTCCTCATTGGGGTTTTTGGCGTGTTCGCCTGGATCGGCCTTCTCTAGGTCTTCAATCCCCCTCAAGCGGATCCGCCCGGAATTTCTCTGCCAACAAAAGAAAGGGCTCCTGCGCCGCCGTCCACATGGGGTCTTTGGTGATTTGGTTCATCGAATACGTCCCGTTGTTGCAAATCAACAGCCGGTCTATGCCTGCGACAATAAAGGCATCGACCTGAGCCCCGTCCGCATCGCGCACAAATTCAAAGTGTCCGGGATTGTCCAGGCACTCGCCCATCATGGCGCGAATCTTCACTGAATCTTCCGCAAACTCCGTCGCAAACCGGTCTTCCCGGCCACCGGAATAATGTAAAACCTCAAACGAGTCCGGACGCACTGCGATGATCGCCCATTCGTCGAAAAGAGGCCGCTTGAAGGCCTTCTCCATTCGCGCAAACCCTCGTTTGGCCACCTCAACTGCAATGTTCAATTTCATGGACAGATTTTTCCGTAAGGTAAAAGTTGTAAATCGCTGGGGTTCGATAGCTTAGGGGCGTTTTTCGCCGTCCGATCCAATGAGCCGGAGGCACCCGCGATGATTGCCTGAGTAAGTGTTTGGGTGGGGTGCCGATGTCAATGGTGATTCGGCAGACGCGATGAAATTCAGGCGTCGTCGCGAAGTTTGTTGCCGTTCACTGATGCCGGATGCCGGTGAGGGTGCGGGTTCAGGGCATGGGTAACAGTCTCGTCATTCGAAATTTCTTCGCTCCGCTGCGCGGACCAGGGAAGAGGCGGATTATCGAGGAAAGATCTTACCGACCTTGAGCCTGATTCTACTGCTGAGGCCCCGTCCCTGCGCAGTTGATCTGTCAATTACGGGCGGCGTAGAATGGACAGGAAATCACAGCATTCGAATCAATAGCCAATGGCGTCTGTGTTTTCGCGGGGAGGACGGGGATGCCTATGAAGTCGAGATCACCGATTGGCAACAACCCCGAATTCCGGCTTCGTTTGCAGACAGGTTGCGACTTGCGGCGCGCCGAGTTGGAAGTCGCCGCAAAAATCCGTGCCCGTGTGCAGCCCCTTGAAGTGGCCTGACGCATCGGCTTCGGAATTGACCGGGGCGGTGACGTCATGATTTGGCAGAAAGAGGGCGCTGACCGGCTCTACGTCTCTGTTGCGCAAAGCGCCCCCTTCCGCCGATTGTCCCGCACGCTGCGCAGGGGTTGGCCTTCAAGAGGCACCATCTAAAGGGTACTCATCAAAAGGTGCCCCCGACGGTGTTTTCCATTTTAAACGCCTGACTCAGCCAGGTTGGACCCAGGCGCGGAGGGAGGTGAGGAGGAAGGCTTCAATGGCCGCTTCCTCCTTGAGGTTCACATGAAGGAGGCCATTGACGCGCTCCAGTTGGGCGAGCGCCTGCGTGAGCATGGCAACAGGGTAGGGACCTGCCCTCGCCGCCTCGCGGGCGAATTCGGCGGTGGCGGCTTCAATTGCTGTGAAGAGCTGATTGCGCACGCCCCGGCGGAAACCGACCTCGTAGGCGTCGACCTCGTCGGGTTCGAGGTTTTCGTCGAGGGTCTTCTTCTCCTCCTTCCAACGTTCGGCGGAGATGCGCGCGAGGATGTTTTGGAAGCGGGCGCAGAGACCGTAGGCGTCGAGTATGAGGCCGGCCCGCACTTCCGCGTTGAGATGACCGGCGCGGATGCGGCCGAGCCAGCCCTGGTAACGCTGAATCCAATCGAGCCACTCAGGGTCTTCGATCATGGGGCCGGGACTGCCGATGCGGAAATGAAAGCAGCGGCTGTGAATCGTCGGCAGGAGGTCGTGCGGGCGCACCGTTGTGAGAAGAATTGTTGTGTCGGCGGGGGGCTCTTCCAAGGTCTTGAGGAAGGCGTTTGCGGAGTTGGCGTTGAAGCGGTCAGCCTCGAAAATCAGGGCCACCTTGCGCTCTCCCTGATTGGGCGTCTGCTGAATGTTGCGCAAAAGCAGGCGCATTGTGTTGGGATCGCTCGAATTGTCCCCAATGACGATCAGCCGGGCTTTCTTGGAGGGGCGCAGGGTGAAGAGATCGGGGTGCTGGAAGGGTTCGTGGAAAGGTGCGTTGAGCATGGCCGCGGCGAGTGCGTAAGCCACCGCTTCGATCGCTTCGCGCGAATCCCCGTGGATGAGGAGGGCGTGGGAAAGCCGACCGCTCCGCAAACCTTCGGCCAAGGCCATGGCCGAACGAAACTCCCGCAGGGCCGCAGGAACGGCCGCCAAAAATGCCGCACCCGCATCCGGCATCAGATCACGCGCTTGCGCAATTCGCGCCAAATGGCTTCTTCAACCTCGTCGGGCGAGCGCGTGCCGTCGACAACGATGAAGCGCTCGCTGAGCGTTTTTGCGAGGACGAGATAGCCGTCGCGCACCTTGCGGTAAAACTCGATGTTTTCCTCCTGCATGCGGTCGGGGAGGTCGGTGGCGCGGTGGCGGATACGCTCGAAGCCGAGTTCCGCCGGGATGTCGATGACCACCGTAACATCGGGCACGGTATCCCCCACGGCGAAGGTGTTGATGGTCTGCACGGGCCCCTGCTGGAGACGGCGGGCAACGCCCTGATAGACTGTGGTCGAATCCATGAAGCGGTCGCAGAGGACGATTTTGCCCTCAGCGAGGGCGGGATCAATCACCTCGCGCACGAGTTGGGCGCGGCTAGCGGCAAAAAGGAGCAGCTCTGACTCGGGGGTCATCTTCGCGCTGCCGGCGGCGTGCATGAGGATGTGGCGGATTTGCTCGCCAATACCCGTGCCGCCGGGTTCCCTCGTGACGATTACGTCGTAATTGGCCGCCTCAAAGCGGGCCGCGAGGCGGGTGGCCTGAGTGGATTTTCCACTCCCCTCCGAACCTTCGAAACTGATGAGAAAACCGCGTGTATCGTCTGATGATCTGGGCATGATGGTATGAGGTCACTGTGACCGGCGCGGGTGCCGAGGGCAAGCCCGCGTTGGGGGTTCTTTGGTTCTTCGCGGCGGGCGGTTGGCAGCGCCCGGGTGGCCTTAATCGGTCCAGTTTTGAATAAAGGCCGTCGTTTGGTTGAGTGAGGGCGAACGGGCGGTGCGCACATACTGTCCGCTCGTCGCCACGGCCACCGTGAGGCAGGCGGGCGGCGTGAGGCCAAGAATCTGCGCGGTGGCAAATCCGGCGTTGAAGTGGTCGCCCGCTCCGGTGGAAATCTTTGGTTTTTCGCAGAACGGACCGGTGGCATACCAGGCGTCGTCACGCGTGGCGCAAGCGGCTCCGGAGCGAGGGTGGATGACGACACAGGTCATGTCGAGATCCGCGCGGATGCGGCTGCTCATCGTTTTGAGGGTCTGCGGATCTTCGTCGTCCGGGACGGTGTGGCCGAGGATGCGGCTGACCTGCTTCGCTTCGGCGAGATTGAGGCCCAGGGTTGCGCTCCCGAAGGAGCGGTAGCGCGACATGATGCTGAGAACGCCGCGGATATCCCCATCGGAACGCTTCGCCGGATCGGCTAGATCGAAAAAGAAATAACGCCCGCTCTCCTTGGGCCCCAGGTTGGGGAGGATTTTGGCAAGGATGGCGGAAAGGATATCGCTCATGTGCGGGAGCATGGTCCAGTTGACCAGACCGATGAGGTCCGCGCGGGAAATGGCATCGATAAAAGCGCCTTCACCCATGACGTCGACAATGCGGGCGTAGGTAAGTTCATCGAGGCTGGCCATGGAGCCGAGCATGATCTTGCCATCGTCGAATTCCACCGCGTGCGTGATGCCGGGATCGCAAAGGCTGACCGCCGAGGTTGTCTTCGCAAAATCGTTGAAGACGGAATGCACCGGCTGGCCGAGCGCGCCCACGTATTTCACGCCCACGCCGGTGGCGGCGACAGCGTTGGCCATGATAGGGCCGTTTCCGCCGAGTTTCTCCATTTCCGTGAACAGCTCGATGTTCGCGCTCTTACCGGCGGCGGCGTTGATGCGATTGCCGAACTCGGTGATCTCCCGCATGGGAGTGAAGTTGTCGCCGAAGCCCGCACGCGTGGCCACGGCCTTTACGATCTTGTCGACAAATCCGTCAAAGCCAAGGAGAGCGTGGCGGCTTGAAGCCGAACCGGCATGTTTGGAAAGCTCGTTGAGCGTCTGCGTGCGAAATTCTTTAGACATGGTAGGCCCTCCGTTTTCTCCCCGTGCTCCCATCTGTCGAGAACATTCCTCTTCGGAGGGTGCCGGAGAGTGGGTATCCGTGTCGTCACATCACTAAAGTTATCATCCGGCGCGGCGAGTTGGTAGCAAGAGGCTGGGGATCGAGGCGAAGACGTTTCTGCAAACCGACTTTGACACCATGCAGGTGGATTTTCTCCAAAGCATCAGCTTGGCCCCGTGGCTTTTTTTTAGATGTTCAGAATATTAAACTAGCGTATTTGAGGATGTTATCGAGATTGTTGGATGAGTAGGCATTTTTGTCGGCGGTTAAGGTGTGCGTGATTGGTTTGCAGCCACCTCATTTCGAAGGTGTTTCAGAAGAGACGGTCGGCTTGAAAGCAAGGCGACTTGGACGACCCAATGGCACGAGTGTACTGGGCACGTTTGCGCTGCCGGATGCGCCTGCGGGCGTGCAGCCTCTCCAGATGAACCGGAAGCCTTCCGGGGAGGCGAAGGGCGAAGACAGGCAATCGACCGTTGTGGTAAAAGGATCGGGACTTTGAGGACACCCCGGCTGGAAGGCCCTTAGATTTGCCAGTCGCCTTGACCGGACATTTCGTGCAAACCGCATTCACGCTTCACGCCGTTAAATCGGGTGGCTTCGGCGTCACCGGCTTCGGCGAGGGTGCGCGTGCTGTGACGGTCACCAATGCTGACATAACCTTTGTGCCAGAGTGGATGAAAAGGCAGGTCCCGTTCCTTCATGTAATGATAGACCTGTCGCTCCGACCAATCGATGATCGGGTGAATCTTGAAGGTGCGGTTTTGCTTCTCCACCACGCGGAGGCTTTGCCGACTGGAAGCTTGGCCTCGCCGCAGTCCACTCAGCCAGGCCCGCGCACCCAACTCAGTCAGCGCGCGGTTCATTGGCTCCACTTTGTTGATGCGGCCATATTTCTCCAGCCCTTCGCGGCCTTGTGTCCACAATTCTCCGTAAAGCGCCTCCTGATGCGCGGCCGACATGCGCGGAACATATGTGAACAGCCGCATCTGCGGAAAGCGCTCCTTCAGCTCATCGGCGAAGCGGTAGGTTTCCGGAAATAAATACCCGGTGTCGACAAACACCACCGGCGTCTCGGGAGCCACCCCCAGAACAAGATCGAGCATGAGGGCCGACTGCGCGCCGAAACTGGTCGACAGAATGATCTCCCCCGCATGCCTTTCCACCGCCCAGGCAATGCGATCGCGCACGTCCTTCGCGGACAACATCGCATTGATTTCCAACAAATCTTCCGTCTGTGTTTCGGTTTGCATCGTCTTCCGGTTTTATTTTTAGGTAAGTGAGGTAAGATACTGGAGATTAAAACTGTGGAAGCAAACCGAAAAATCCCGAAAACATGAAATCTGCTGCACCAGGCAAAGTCTACTTGGTGGGGGCTGGTCCGGGCGATCCGGAATTGCTCACCTTGAAGGCGAAGCGTTTGCTCGAAACGTGCGATCACGTGGTCTATGATTACCTCGTGAGCGAGAGCCTCCTCGACTGGACGCGTCCCGACTGCCAAAAACACTGCGTGGGCAAGCGGGCGGGCTTCCATTCGGTGCCGCAGGAGGAAATTGAGCGTATGCTCGTGCGCCTTTCGAGCGACGGAAAGACGGTCGTGCGACTCAAGGGGGGCGATCCGTTTATTTTCGGACGGGGTGGGGAGGAGGCGCTCACCTTGAAGCGGGCAGGGGTTGCTTTCGAGGTGGTTCCGGCGGTGACGGCGGCTCTTGGTTGTGCCGCTTACATCGGTATTCCTCTCACGCACCGGGCTCTCAGTGCCTCGGTGACCTTTTTGAGTGGCCACGAAATGCCGGAAACAGGGGGCCAGACGGCCTCGGTGAACTGGCGCGCCCATGCGGCGACGGGGGCCACTCTGGTGCTCTACATGGCCATGGGGCAGTTGACCGAAATCTGTGCGGAGCTGATCGCCGGAGGCCGTCCCGAAACGACCCCTGTCGCCGTTGTGCAATGGGGCACGACACCCCGGCAGAGGGCCGTGCATGGCACCCTCACCAACATCGGCGAGCGCGTGCGCGCGGCTGATTTAGGGCCCCCCTCGGTGGTCATTATCGGCGACGTGGCGCGCTTCGGGGACACCCTGAGCTGGTTTGATCCGGTGATTTGACCATCCCCGCATTCCCGAGCAAACTGAATTCCTCATGCGCACGCTTCTTGTCGATAACGGCTCCCTCCGCCCCGACGCCGTCCTCAATCTCCGGGCGGTGGCGGCGCGGCTCAGCGAGCGGGTGGGGGAGCGGGTTGATCCTGTTTCGCTCCTTCATTCGAGCAAGATCGATTCGGCGCTGCTCGGGGGTGAACCGGCCCAAACCTGGGAACGCTACACCAAAGCCTGCCTCGCGGAGGGAGAACGCGCCTTCACGCTGCTTCCCTTCTTCTTCGGACCGACCGGGGCCATCCAGAGCTACATGCCCGAGCGCCTGGCTTCTCTGCGCAAGCGCTTCGGGAACTTTTCCCTCGCCCGCGCCCCTTTCCTCTTCGATGAAGCGGTCTCCACCGATGCACTGGCGCGCATGGTCGCGGAGAATGTTCGACGGACTCTCCGGGAGAAGGGGCTCACCCGCGCTCCCGTGGTTCTTGTAGACCACGGCTCGCCCCTACCTGCGGTTACCTATGTGCGCAACTTCGTGGCCGGCCAACTCAGCCTGCTCCTCAGTGATTGCATGGAGCGCATCGCGGCGGCTTCCATGGAGCGACGGGAGGGCGACTTGTTCGCCTTCAACGATCCGCTCCTCGGGCACCAGCTCAGCCAACCCGGCTACAACCGCGGCGACGTCATTATCGCCATGCTTTTCCTTTCCCCCGGCCGTCACGCCGGGCCCGACGGCGACGTGGCGGAAATCTGTGCCGCCGCCGAGGCTCGTCATCCCGGGCTCCGCTGCCACATGACCGATCTCGTGGGCACCCAACCCGGGATCATCGATCTACTCGCCACCCGCTGGACCACCGCGCAGACGGACCCTGTATATTTGTGAATGCGTATACTCAATTGCTCGACCTCCTAATACGTCAAAAAAATAAACCTGGTTGCATGTGCGGTCGCCTGGCGCATAGCGCATAAAAAAAGCCCGGCACGAGGCCGGGCTGAAGGTGAAATCCTTGCGGAAGAGAGAGGGTGATCAGGCAATTTTTGCTTTAGGGATGTCGGCAGGGATATCGACATCGTGGGGCGTCTTCCGCTTGATGCGGAAGAGCCGGGACCGCCGCCGGAGCATGCGGTCGAGTTTGTCCATCACGAGGTCAATCGACTTGTATAGGTCTTCGCTGGCCACTTGGACGATGAGCGGCTTACCGCGAATTTCGATGTGCCCTTTGGCGGAAAATTCCTCGGTCTTGGTGACATTCTGGGTGTAGCCGAGTTCAAAACGTATGCGGATGATATGTTCCTCATGATCAAAAAGTTTTGCGGATTTGTCCCTCACGATATTCTTGAGAGCTTCCGTGAGTTCGAGGTTGTGACCGGAGATGATGATATCATTCGTACGACTGTGCATGGTCATGTGTCTTCTATGTTTGTTGTTTACGTAAAGCGGACCGGAATGGCCCGTTTTGAAAGAGAAACGAAAAGGCGGAAAAAAATTCCGAAAATTGAAATTGATTGGAGGAGTTGCGGACAGCGGGGGATTGAGAAACGCTGGGGGAATGGTGCGGTGGCCTTCAATTTGGAATCGATATGCGGCTGCGGTGGTGACCGGCGGCTCATCTGGAATAGGAAACTCCTTCATCAATCTTCTTAATAGCTTGGGGAAGGATCAGATGATTTGCAACCTTTCTCGGCGGGAACCCGACGGTTTCGCCGGGAGCCCGCTCCGCGTGCACGTTTCCGTCGATTTTGCGGCCCGCGGGGCGGTGGCTCCGGCAGCCCGGGCCGTAGTGGAAGCCTTGGAACCGGTGCGCCCCGGGCCGGTCTTGATCATCCACAACGCGGGTTTCGGCGACTACGGGGCCTTTCCGGCCTCCGGATGGGAGACCCAGCGGCGCTTGCTCGATGTGAATGTGGTGTCCGTCCTCGAATTGACGGCCCACTGGAAGCCGCTTCTCGAAAAGCGGGGTGGGGCGGTCATTTTGGTGGCGTCGACGGCAGCCTGGCAGCCGACGCCTTGGTTGGCGACTTACGGAGCGAGCAAGACGTTTCTTTTGAATTGGGGCCTGGCATTGCGGGAGGAATGGCGCGAAGCGGGACTGGGTGTGACGGTTCTTTGCCCGGGACCAACGGAGACGGCCTTTTTTACCGTTGCGGGCATGGATCAAAAACCCTCCGGAGTCGGCATGCACTCTGCTGATCTCGTGGCGCAGCGCGGCTTGGAAGGATGGGCACGAGGGCGGGCGGTCGTCGTTCCCGGGGCGCTTAACCAAGTTATGGCGGCTATCTCCTGCCGCCTGCCCCGATCTTGCCAGGGGCGAATTGCGGGAATAATATTGAAGCGTTTTCGCAAACCACCGTCTAATCGAAAAAGTTCCTAACTATGGTCATTTTCATTTTGCATTTTTGCCGGAGGTTGTCGCGCGTTTTGTGTGGGGCGGCTTTGTCGTTGTGGGTCTTTGGAGGGGAGGGTGCCCTGAGGGCGGAGGTCCCCGAGATTTTTCCAATTGCGGAGATAAAAGAGGGCATGAAGGGAACGTGGCGAACGGTCGTTCGGGGCACGGAGATTGAGGAGTTCGAACTAAAAATTCTGGGGGTCATGCCGAATGGGCTGGGGCCCGGTCGCGACTCTATTCTTGCTTACGCGCTGGACGACCGCAACCGGCTCTCCGGGCCGGTTGCTGGCATGAGCGGCAGTCCGGTCTTCATTGATGGGCGGCTTGTGGGGGCGTATGCTTACGGTTATGCGTGGTCGAAGCAACAGGCGATCATCGGTGTCACCCCGATCGAGCAGATGCTCGAGTTGCTGGACTTTCCGCTGGAGCCACCGCCCTTACTGGAAGGGCAGGCGACCCCGTGGGCCGCCTTCGGCGAGCGCTCTGTGGCGATGCCGGCGGCGATGGAAGGCCCCATGCTCCGCCCCTTGCCCGCTCCGCTGGCACTGAGCGGTTTTTCGAATGAAACCATCCGCGCGTTTGCGGATGATTGGTCGGCTTTGGGGTTTGATATTGTGCAGGGGGCCAGCGGTGGAAGCGTGGATGCCGTGAAAAGCGACTTCGCGCCGGGCTCGGCAGTGGCGGCCGTATTGATGTCGGGCGATTTCTCGGCGGCTTCCACGGGAACGGTCACGTGGACCGACGGGGAGCGCGTCATCGGGTTTGGCCATCCCTTCCGCCAATGGGGTGCGGTAGCTGTGCCCATGGCGGCGGCAGAGATCGTCGCCGTCATGCAGAGCGCGCAGCTTTCTTTCAAGCTATCGCGGGTGGGTCCGGTGGTCGGGAGTATTTTCCAGGACCGGCTTCCCGGCATTGCCGGGCGCGTGGGTCCGGTTCCGGATATGGTGCCCGTGACCATTTCGACATCCGGCGCAAGCCCTGACGCCCGTTTCGAGGGCCGTGCTTTTGACCACCCCGCCACGCTGCCAATGATGGTGGCGATGGCGACTTTTCAGGCGGCCACGCGTTCAATGGAGGCAGGCGTGGAGCAAACAGTCCGCTTGTCCGGGAGCATTCGTTTCGCCGGGCAGGAACCGATTCTCGTGGACGATGTGGGAACCGGCAGTTTGGCCGTCCTGGGGCTGGCCTTTACGCTGCGGGACCAGCTTTCCCGCGTGATGAACCATCCGGCACAGACTCTTCGCCTGGAGTCCGTCGATCTCCATATCGAATCTTTTGATGCGCGGGCCCAGACCCGCCTTATCGAGGTGCGCCTGCTGCAGGAGCGCGTGACCCGGCGCGGTGGTGAAGTGAGTTTCGCCGTCGTCACGGAACGTTTTCGAGGTGACCGCCATACAGAAACGGTCACCCTGCCGCTGCCCGATGAGGTGCGTCCGGGGGATCGCCTCACACTCCTCGTGACCGATGCCGCCCGCGCCGATGCCGCCGTGGGCGACGCGCAGGGACGGGCCGATTCACCGGTGGCGGTGCTGGCTCAGTGGCGTAACCGCCGCGCTGCCGACGCCATGTATGTTTTGCTTATTCGCTCGAGCGAAGGAGTGACGGTGGGTGATGTTTCCTTGCGCGATGTGCCGCCCTCGGTTCTGGCCAGTCTCACGAGCGACACCCGTTTCGCCGCGCGCGACATGCTGCGCGAACGCGTGATTTCCGAACAAGCCCGGCCCACCGTGGGTCCGTTCAGCGGAAACTTCCGTCTCACCTTTCGAATTGATTAAATGATGATCCACCACCGCACCCTTCGTGCCCTTCCTCTGTTCCTTGCGTTTGTTCCGCTTCTTGCGGGGCAGACCCGTCAATTTGTCGACGAAGGCTTTTCCAGCTTTCTCAGTGGAGAGCTTCAGGGTCTCTCGGTGAGCAATGAAGGCCAGCTCGAGACCGCGCCGGGCCTGTCGCTTCTGACGAAGGTCGACGATCCCATCATCTGGGCCGCGGTGCCGGGGGAGAATGGCAGCCTCATCCTCGGCACGGGCAATCGCGGCCGTGTGCTTCGCGTGGATGCCGATGGCACCGTGACGACTCTTTTCCAGCCCGATCAGGTGATGACCCGGGCCATCGCGCGTGACGACGCGGGCAACCTCTATGCAGGCACCTCGCCCAACGGGGCGATCTACCGGCTCCCGGCCGACGGCGGTCTGCCCCAGGTGTTCTTCGATCCTGATCCCGGCTTCATCTGGGACATGCATGTGCGCGATGGTGCGCTCTGGGTGAGTACGGGCATGCCCGCCCGGCTCCTGCGCATTCCGCTGGATGAGCGCCCCCCCGCCGCCGAGGAGTGGTTTTCCGCCCGCGCCGATCACTTCACGGTGATCTATCCGGATGAGGACGGAACTTGGTGGGTTGGCTCCAGCACGCAGGGTATCCTCTACCATGTGCGCGAAAAGGGGGAAGGCTTTGCCGCTTTCAACTCCAGTGACCGCGAGATTGTGGCCATCACACGCCCCCACGGGGGCAACCTCGTCTTCGCCACCTTCTCGGGTGAGGCCGCAGGCGGTGGAGGCGGCGGCTCTGGAGGGAGTGGCGGCAGCGGCAGCTCCGGAAGCCGCAGTGAGAGTGGGGGCGGCGAAGAGAGCGGGATGCTCTCCCCGGTGGTGGTGACCGCCGACGGGGGCGGCAGCGGTAACCAAAGCGCCCGCTCACGGGGCCGGAGTCTCCTTCTGGAGCTGGACGCCAACGGCTTTGTGCGCCCCCTCTGGCAGTCCCGCGAGGCGGGCATCACAGCCCTCCGCAATTACGGGGGCGACGGGCGTTTCTGGCTGATCGGCATGAACACGGGCGGCCGTCTTTTCGGATTCGCCGACAGCGCCAACTGGTCGCTCATCGAGCAACTTCCCCGCGGTGGTGAAATCTCCGCGCTCGTGCCCTTCGCCGACGATCCCCTGAAAACGTGGGTGACCACCAGCAACCCGGCAGGCGTCCATATCCTCGGCGGTGAACCTTCCGAGGAGGGTGTTTTCACCTCCACCGTACGCGATGCTGGGCAGATCGCCCGCTGGGGTCGTCTTGAAACAATTGGGAGCGGCGATCCACTCATGCAGGTGGAGACCCGCTCCGGCAACACCCGCGAGCCCGACGCCACTTGGTCGGACTTTGAGCCCATCGATTGGGCTGTGGGCGAACCCGTCTCCGGCGGTGCCGTCGTGAGCCCCCCCTCCCGTTTTCTCCAGTATCGCCTGACTTTTGACCCGGCTTCCGACGGCTTCATTTCGCGGGTGCGGGGCTTTTTTCAAATGCCCAATGCGGCTCCGCTCATCGCCGACCTCGCCGTCCTCCGGGGTGGCTTCGACTTTCAGGTGCAGACGGCGAACGGGCCGGTATACGATTTTGACACGGCGTTTACTCCCGCCGGGCGGGAGCGCCTCTCCGGTTCACAGCGGGAGCGCCAGCAACTCCGTCGCTCCGCCGACGACTCGCATGTCACGGTGGTCTGGCGGGCGGCCGATCCCAATGATGACCCCCTTGAATTTGCCGTCTTTCTGCAGCGGGTAGGGGAGGATCGCTGGGTGAAGCTGGCGGACGGCCTCACTCAGCCCCTCTTCAACTGGAACACGCGCGGTCTTCCCGACGGCGTTTACCGTTTTCGTGTCACAGCGAGTGATGGTTTGGTCAATGCGGAGGCGCTGACCGCTTCGCGCATCTCCGCCAACTATCTGGTCGACAATACGCCGCCGGTCATTCGCCTCGTGTCGGAGCGCGTCCAATCCGACGGGGTGGAGCTGGTCTTTGAGGCGGAGGATGCCCTGAGCGTGCTTGCCTCCGCGCGCTATTCCCTCGATGGCGGCCCTTCAGTGAGTTTGCGCCCGGAAGGCGGACTCTTCGACAGCCGCCAGCACCGCTTTGTCATCCGTATCCGCGATCTCGCTACCGGCCAGCGGAGCCTTGTCTTCGAAGCTGTGGACGAGGCGGGTCAGGCCTCAGTGCTGACCCATACCTTTCAAGTCACGCGGAGCTGATGGGGGATCGGCGGGATCGGTTTTGATGTTCGTTCACGAGGCTGCTGGCAGCCCGCCTTCGGCTTGGAGGAGGGCGACCTTGCGCTCCAGCCCCCACCGGTATCCACCGGGCGCACCGCCCACTCGCGTAACGCGGTGGCAGGGCACGAGCAGGGCCACCCGATTACGCGCGCAGGCCGACGCCACGCCCCGAACCGCCCGCGGGTGGCCGATGGCTTGGGCGACGGCCGTGTAGGTGGATGGCTTGCCCGGTGGGATGGTGCGGAGGTGCGCCCAGACCCGCTTTTGAAAGGGAGTACCGGCGAGATCGAGCGGAATCGCGGTCTGTTTCTTTGCCGCAAGGTCCTGCCAAGCGGCGCTCAGCCAGCGATGGATGCGATTTGCCGCCTCACCGTGAGCCGGTGCGCAGTGGTCTGCGGGAAACTCGCGGGCGAGCACTTCCTCCGGTTTGGAGAGGTCGTCTCTGAATTGCAGCAAGCAGATGCCCCGATCCGTCGCGGCGACGAGGATCTTCCCCCATGGGGAAGCATCGACCAACCAATGGATGGGAGATGATTTCGGTCGAGGCGACGCTGTCGATTCACTCATAACCGCAGTTTCCACGGCTGGCACATGACGGCAAAATTTAATTTCAAAAAAATCCGGTTTTACCTTTGGCGAAACTCGGCCCCCTGGGATCGCAGCCCGGCAAAGAATCGCCCGAGAAGATTGCTCGCTTCGCGGCACGTTTTGCGCTTCATACCCTCGCGATGCATTGGGAAATCTTTTTTGTTCTCACTTTGCTTATTTGTGCGGTCGCGAGTTTCATCTGGGAGAAGGTGACGCCGGATGTGACGGCATTGACTGTCTTTGCCGTTATTCTGGCGGCGGGTTTTCTCTTTGAGACCGAGCGTTTGCCGGGCATGGAGCAGACGCTGGGGGTCTTTTCCAATCATGCCCCGTTGACGGTCGCGGGGATGTTTGTGCTGAGCGCGGGCCTTTCCAAAACGGGAGCGATTGAGCTGATTACGAGTTTGTTGCGCCGGCTCACGCGGCTGCCCTTTCCCTTGTTTTTGTTTCTCATGATTCTGGGGGTGGCCACGGTATCGGCGTTTATCAATAATACGCCCGTGGTGGTGGTCCTGCTGCCGGTGATGCTGGCGCTTGCCCGCGAGATGAATGTGCCGGCTTCAAAACTGCTCATCCCCCTCTCCTTTGCCTCTATTTTCGGGGGCACTTGCACGCTGATCGGCACATCGACGAACCTGATTGGCAGCGGCATTCTGGTCTCGTTCGGATATGAACCCATCGGCATGTATGAAATCAGTCGGATCGGGGTGCCCATTCTCTTCGTCGGGGCAATTTACCTCGTGCTCTTTTCGGGGAAGTTGATTCCAGTCAGAGAGACCTTGAGCTCGATTTTGACTGAGAATGAGCGTCGCGAGTTTATCACTGAAGCGTATGTGCGGGCAGACTCCCCCTTGACGGGGAAAACCATTGATGAGTCGGGGACCTTGAAAGCACGCCATATCCGGGTGCTGGAAATTGTCCGCAATGGGGTGGGGTTGCTGGGCAATCCGCGGACGATTCCTCTGCAGGTGGGGGACCGGCTGGTGCTTTCCTGCCGACCTTCGGGAGTCGTGGAAGCCCATGCGGTGGAGGGAATCGACCTGCTTGGCGAGAAGGAGATTGGCCTGGAGCAGATCGCGGCTGATGAGGGAGCCATTGTGGAGGGCATGGTGGCTCCGGGCTCCGCGATTCTCGGTAAGACGATTCAGGAAATCGGCTTTCGGCAGCGTTTTCGCATGGTCATTGTGGCGGTCCACCGCAAGGGGCGGAATTTGCGCAACGAGATCAACACGTTGCGGCTCGCGGAAGGCGATACGCTGCTCATGATGGGATCGAACAAAGCGATCGAACAGCTCCGGACGAAGGATGATATTCTTCTCTTGGACAAGCCCCGCACGCCGGCCCAAAACATGCGGCGGAAAATGCCCATTGCGGTCGCCATTGCCCTTGGCCTGATCGCGGCGGCATCCCTCGAGTTGATGCCGATTGTGGGCGTGACCACCATTGCCGTGGCGCTGTTGATCCTCACCGGCTGTCTCAAAGCGAAAGAGGCGTATGCATCTGTTGATTGGAGTATCCTCATCATCATTTACGGGATGCTGGCCTTGGGGCGGGCGATGGAGGTGAGCGGGGCCAGCCTCTTCATTGCGGGGGGGGCGACCGGGTTTATTCAACAGGTGGCTCCCGTCGCCTGGCAGCCGATCCTTGTTTTGGCGATCGTCTACTTCATCACTTCCCTTTTCACGGAGTTTCTCTCAAATAATGCAGCGGTGGCGCTGATGGTCCCCATTGCCATTGGTTTAGCCGTTGCTATGGGGATGGATCCTCGTCCTCTGGTCATCGGCATCTGTATCGCCGCTTCGGCGAGCTTCGCCACCCCCATCGGCTACCAAACCAACACCTACGTTTACAGCGTGGGCGGATACCGCTTTGGAGACTTTGCGCGCATTGGAATTCCCCTCAACCTGCTCTACTTTGTGGTGAGCGTCTTGCTCATCCCGCGTATCTGGCCGTTTTTCCCCTGATTATGAGCGCCAATCCTTGGCCCTAATCTCCGAGCGCAAAGCTTTTTTAAATGTTCTGAACATTTGCGCATTGACAGAGGCCAGGCAGGTGTTTGAGTGGCCCAATGAGCAGGAGGTTTTGCAGGCGGCTACGTTATCCAAGGTTGGCATGCCACCACCTTATTTCGCGGGTGGTGCAGAAAAGACGGTTGATGGATGAGGAGGCGATGGAGGCGATGCGCCATATTATGCGCTCGCAGGCGGCGTTTGCGGGGATGGAAGTGCTGACGTATTGCTTTATGGCGAATCACTTCCACATCTTCGTGCGGCTGGATCCGAAGGAGACGGAGGACTTGGACGACGTGGGGCTGGTGGGGCGGTTTCGTGCTTTGTATGGTGGGACGCGTTGCGCTTCGCTGGGGCTGGATGCGGATGATCTGGAGGTGTTTCTGGCGAAGAATAGTGACTCCGCAGAGGGCATCCGTCGACGCCTGAAGGCGCGGATGGGAGATGTATCGGTCTTTATGCGGGAGGTGAAGACGCGCTTTACTTTGTGGTATAATCAGGAGCGCGGGACGGTGGGCACGTTCTGGGCGGAGCGTTTCCGCAGTGTGGTGGTGGAGGCGGATACGGAGGCGCAAAGAATGGTGGCGGCTTACATCGACTTGAACCCGGTGCGGGCGGGTCTGGTGGAGGACGCGGGCGACTATGGCTTCAGTGGTTTCGGGGAGGCTTGCGCGGGTGGCTCGGCCGCCCGGCGGGGAATCGCCCGGATCGAGGGCAAGGCCTCTTGGGCGACGAAATGGCAGGAGCGCTACCGTGCGCGGTTGTGCAGCCGGATGGGTCCGGGAATGGGGCCTCTTCGGAGAGACCAGAGGACCGCAGCAAACGGCGCAATAAAGGAGGAAGCGATGCCTGGAGCAGGTCTTGTTAAAGAATCCGGGCTGCTCTCAAAGATCCGCGCCTTCAGTGAGAGCTGGGTAGTGGGGACGGTTGCCTGGGTGGAAAGCTTCTGTGCGGTGAACGGCTGGCTGGGGTTTAAGAAGGGAAGAAAGGCCCAACCGGTTGCACCGGACGGCGGTGCTGAATTCGCGACGGTCGCGACCGTGGTGAAACGCCGGTGAAATATGCGAAAACCTTTGCGATCACACTCATCCGGACAGCGCACTTCTTCCGATGTGACTTGCTAGGCGGAAGGGGCTGATTCTTCTTCGGCGGCATGAGTGAACAGGATATGCAGAGGTTGATGGACCGTTCGGGCGTGGCGGCGTGGCGGTTGCGCTTGTCTGTATGGATTGAAGCCAGGGGCGTGCAGCGTTTCATCATCGCGATCATTCTGCTCAACTCCGCCATTTTGGGGATGGAGACGAGTGCCACGCTCATGGCCGAGTATGGCGTTTGGCTGAAAGCTTTGGACAAGGCGTGTCTGGCGATCTTCATCGTCGAGCTGGTTTTGAAGCTCCTCGCTTACCGGGGGCTGTTCTGGCGCAACGGGTGGAATATCTTCGACTTCTTTGTCGTCGCGGTGGCGCTGGTGCCGGGAGCGGGCGTGTGGGCGGTGTTGCGTTCGTTGCGGGTGCTGCGGGTGCTGCGTCTCCTCACGGTGGTGCCTCAATTGCGCAAGGTTGTGGCGGCGTTTCTGCACTCCATCCCCGGACTGGGCGGGGTGGTCCTGGTGATGATGATTTTCTTTTACACGGCGGCGGTTCTGGCCACCAATCTCTTTGGCGAGACCCATCCGGAATGGTTTGGCACGATGGGCCGGTCTCTCTACTCGCTCTTCCAGATCATGACCTTGGAGAGTTGGTCGATGGGCATCGTGCGACCGGTGATGGAGAGTCACCCGCACGCCTGGGTCTTCTTTGTGCCTTTCATCGTGATCGCCACGTTCACAATTCTCAACCTGTTCATCGGGATCATCGTTTCCACGATGCAGGAGTTGGCCATCCCGGCCAAACCCCAGCTCTCGCCGGATGCCCAAGCGGTGGAGACGATTCTGGAGGATATGGAAAAGCAGATGGAAGCCTTGCGCGCCCGTCTCAGAGAAAACGGAGTTCCGTAAAGGTCCTGAACACCTCGCCGGGGCGCACCGCGGTTGAGGGGAAAGCGGGATGGTTGGGGCTGTCGGGAAAGTGCTGTGTTTCCAGGCAAAAGCCTGCGTGCGGGCCGTAAGGTGCCTTTGTGCGGGGAGTTTGCGGAAGCGTGTTGCCGGTGTAGAATTGCACGCCGGGCTCGCTTGTGTAAATTTCCATACAACGCCCGGATTCGTTATCCCGCATGCGCGCCACGGGCGCGGATGGATTGCGCTCTTCCGGGAAGGCGAGCGTGTGGTCAAAGCCATTTGCCTGCCGGATCTGTGGGTGGTCTGCATTCAGGCGGGGCGCGATAGGAGAATCCGCACGAAAGTCAAAAGGCGTGCCGTCGACCGGCGGCAAGTTGCCCGTGGGGATTCCGGCGGCATCCACCTCGACGTATCGGTCCGCAATGCACTGCATCGTGTGCCCGGCGAGTGAACCGGCTGCCTGCCCTGCGAGATTGAAGTAGGGGTGCGCGGTCAGGTTGAGCACGGTCGGGCGGTCGGTGGTCACCTCAAACTCGTAGCGCAATCCCCCCTCCGGTGTGAGGCGAAAGGTCACATGCACCTCGCGTCCACCCGGGAAACCGTCTTCCCCGTGCGGGCACGAGGTGCGCAGACGCAGGCTGTGATCGTCGGCAAAGCCGCCCGTCCACCACTTTGTGTGAAAGCCGTTGGGACCGCCGTGCAACTGGTGAGGGGGGGCATTCACGGCCACTTCGTAAGGCACGCCATCCAGAGAGAAACAACCCCTGCTGATACGGTTGCCAAACGGCCCGATGAGGGCTCCGAAATACACGTCGTTTTCCTCCACGTAAAGGGTCGGCGTTTTTTGGCCGAGAAGGATATCGGCGGGTTCACCGTTTTGATCCGGAACCCACAGTTCATGCAGAATTCCTCCGTAATTGAGGATGACGGCTTTGATGCCGCCCTCCGCCTCCAAGGTATAGGCGCGGAGGGTTTGCCCCCCGGGGAGCTCGGCGAGATGGGTTGTGGAAGTATGAATCGGGCGCGGTGTCATGGTATAGGCTTCGCAGCCTGCCACTTCTCCCGCTTAAGGAAATACGAAAATTCTCCGCGTTGATTTCCCGCTTCGAGTCGGGCAATCTCCCGTTCCAAAAAAATGAAAGACACGCCCCCCCTCTATCCTCCCGCGCCCTCGGGCGAACCCCCTCCCGCGCCGAGTCGATGGACACGGTTTTTTCAGTCGGAAATCCCGATCACCGTCTACGCGGCTATCGCTCTCACGATGGTGGGCCTGTGGATCTTTCAGGAGTTCAACCCCGACGTGACCCTTGGCATGTTTACAGAATTGGCGGGTGCGGCCTTCACTCTGTTCATCATCGACACGCTTCTCGTCCGCTCGAAAGCGAAGCGGTGGAAGATTGTCCGGGTCCATGTGGACTATCTCATCGGGCGCAATATCAACCGTTTGCGGGACGGGTTAGGGAGCCGGGTCTTCGGCTTTCAACCCAAGTTTGAGGAAAGGCTCTCGGAAAAGGCCCAACATCAGGCCATCTCGGGGCAACGGGGTGCTTTTTTCAGCGAGCTGGAGGCACTGCCATTGGAGAGGCTCAGCCGGAAGCTGGTCGATCACACCCTTTTCACGGAAGACAGCTACGCATACTTCAATGAAAAGGCGGATGACCTTTGGGAGATTCTCAACATGAAATACTCCGAATACATGGAGCCGGAATTGGTCTCGATTCTTATGCAATTGCACACCCACGTAAAGAATGTGTGCGGCCATATCCGCCAATACGCCAAGGCTGAACGCTACCCGGCGGATGCCCGCTACTACCGGCGAATCGGTCGAATGGGAGCCACCGCCAGTTTTCACAAAATCGTTCAACTGGTGAATCAGCTCAAGCAGCTCGGTTACTCCCAGGCCGCCACTCTCGCGGATACGCCCGAATAGCCCTCTCACAGCGAGGCGGCGGGTGGCGCATTCCTCCAGATTTCGCGGAGCCACGGCCTTCAAGTATTTTTCCCGACGAGTCCCTTTCCGATTGATTTCGAACATAAGGCCGCACAGGGTAGGGGGAGTATGCGCAGATTTCTTTCCCGGATTACTCCGTTTTTATTCCTCACTCTGCTGATGACCATGGCGGCGTGTACCCGGCCGCAGCAGCCGGATCCTTCGATGACGGCGGTGGCTACGCGGCCGACGGGCGGTGCCTCCCTCGATTGGATTAGCCCGGAGGATGTGCGGCGCGCCAGTGAATTGGGTCTCATGACGCGGAACGGCGGCTTCGGAGGAGACGGCGAGGCAGCCGGAGAACGCATTGAGGGGCTGCTCCCTTCGGTATTTTTTGACTTCGATCAATACTTTGTTCGTTCCCAGGACCGCCCTGCGCTTCAGGAAGCGGTGGACTTTCTTCGTCGCAACCCGGCCGCCCGCGTCCTCCTTGAGGGCCACACGGACTGGCGCGGGACGACGGAATACAACATGGGCCTGGGAGATCGCCGGGCACGCAGCGTGCGGGACTACCTCATCCAAGTCGGTGTCTCGGAAGATCGCCTGGAGACGGTTTCTTTCGGGGATTTGAAGGCGACAGCAGGCGGCACAGATGAGCAGATGGCCTTTGATCGCCGGGTGGATCTCGTGGTTTTCCGTTGAGGTCGGCATGGCCCGAAACGTTCTTGGAACGGACTTGGTTGCTTGTAGCCTCCACCCGGTCACCGGTTTTTTCCGGACCGGCCTCTGCGACACCTGCGCCGACGACAGGGGAATGCACACGATTTGCGCGCGTATGACGGATGCCTTCCTTCAGTTTTCCCGGGAGCGCGGTAACGATCTCATCACACCGATGCCCGCCTATGCCTTTCCCGGTCTGAAATCCGGGGACTATTGGTGCCTTTGTCTGGGGCGCTGGTTGGAGGCTCTCGAAGCCGGTATGGCCCCGCAGGTGAAGTTGACCGCCACCCATGCCAGTGTGCTGGAGTTTGTTGATCTGGAGGTTTTGCAGGAGCACGCGGACGGTAGCGCCGTCTCCTGAGTTCGATTTTCCAGCTCAGCCGGTCTACTGGCAGAGCGGGACCCAAAAGGCCATGACCGTGCCTTTTTCGCTGGAACTGGTGACGGCAATGTCCCCGTTGTGGCTTTTCAGAATGCGCTTGACGATGGCCAGCCCGAGTCCCGTGCCCTCAGCTTTTCCACTGAGAAAAGACTCGAAAATATTGTCGCGAATGTCTTCGGGAATGCCCGGTCCGGAGTCGCCGATTTCCACGATGGCCACCGGTTGTTGCTCATGGCGGGCCGTCTTCAGGCTGATGCGAATGGTGCCGCCCTTGGGCATGGCTTCGGTGGCATTGATGATGAGATTGAGCAGTGCCTGTTGAATCTGTCCCTTGCTCACCTCCACCAAAAGGCGTTCCCGGGGGCGTCCCTGGTACTGGAGATGGATGCGGTTTTGCTGAAGCTTCATGCGCACCAGGAGAAGGGTGTCCTCCACAATTGTGCGGAGATCGTAGCGGGAGCGCATGTTTTCCTGGCTCTTTCCGAAGCTGAGAACACGGGAAACGATACCCTCCAGCTGATCCAGTTTTTCGCCGATGATTTCGACATCCTTCCTCCGCATGTCACCGGAGGGAAAGTCCAGTTGAAGGCTCTCAAAGAGCAGGCGGATGACAGTGAGGGGATTGCGGATTTCATGGGCAATCTCCGCCGAGAGGAGCCCGAGGGTTGTGAGGCGTTCATTGCGCCGGAGGTTCTCCTCCGTCTGAAAGATGCGGGCATACAAGCGGGCGTTTTGAATGGCCGCCGCCCCCAGGCTGGCAATGGTCTGAAAGATACGGCGCTCCTCGTTGTTGAAACGATGCGGATGGTCCGTGTAACAAATTAAAACCCCGATCACACTGTCTTCGTAGAGTACGGGGCAAGCCAGCATTGAAACCAAGTCCTCGCGCTTGATCCATTCGAGGAAGTGGTTTTCCTCCGTGCGCCGCAAATCGAAGACCTCAATCATTTTCCGGCGGTGCACAACGGTGCCCACCGCACTCTCGGTCAGGGTGATCGTCTCGTCCGCCTCCGCCACGGTTTGCGTGCCACTGACCGCTTTGAGTGCCAAACACTCGGGTTGACCCTCGAGAAAGTAGAGGGCACACAAGCGGCACTCCATGATGTCGCGGGCCTCGCTCACAATGCTGCGGAGCAGATCGCCCAGTTCCCGTTTCTGGACGATGGACTGGCCGGTTTTGATGAGAGCTTCGAGCTGATCGGCCTTTTCCTTGAGTTTGTTGATCAGCCAAATCCGGTTTACCACCCGGCTGGCCTCGTTGGTCAGGAGGGTGAGAACCTTCAAATGATTTTCGTCGAAGGCATTCACCTGCTCGCTGTCCACATTCACCACGCCCACAACGGCCCCCCGCTCACCGATCATGGGTACGGCCATCTCCGCCCGGATCTCGGGCTTAACGGAGATGTAGCGGGGGTCCTTGGTGACATCGGGGACCACCAGGGGACGACCGTGCAGCGCCACCCAGCCGGTCACTCCCTGCCCCAGTCGCAGTTGCATTTCGCGGGAATTGTCGGGGAACCCTCGGACAACCTCAATCTCCAGGCGGCCAGTGTCCGGATTGATGATCTCAATGGCTGCGCTCTGTGTGGGCAGTATCCGGATGATTTCATCCATGATAATCTCCAAAGCTTCGCGCGGATCATCGGTATCGCTTACCAGGCTGCTGATGCGATAGAGTGCATCGACGACTAAGGGTTCGGTCGGGGCCGGAGTCATAGTCCAAAATCTTTATGTATGCCGGGTCGTCCCGCCAGCGAAAAGCGGGACGATTTTCGTGGTCAAGAGGCCCCGCACCACCCAGAAAAACAGGGAAAGGAATCCGGCCCTGCCCGCGTCGTGGACTTCCCGGAAAGATTTTTTTATGGTCAAGCCTTCCCGAACCCCTTTGCCCCCGCCCGCTGCGGGTGGTGTCGATGTGCTCGTCCTTGCCGGAGAACATTCGGGCGATGAGCATGCGGCGGCGCTCGTTGCGGATTTGCGCAACCGGCAGCCGGGATTGCGCGTGGCCGCTATCGGAGGGGACCGCCTGGCCGCTGCGGGGGCGCAGCTATTGCACGACCTCACCGCGACTTCGGTTGTGGGCCTTGTCGAAGTGTTGCGCCATTATCCCTATTTCCGGTGGCTCTTTCGGGAGACTCTGGAGTGGATCGCCCAACACCGTCCGCGCGTAGTTGTTTTGGTGGACTATCCGGGGTTCAATTTGCGTCTGGCCATGGCGCTGAAGGCGCGGGGGCTTTCCCGCAAGGGTGGGGGGGGGGTTGCGGTCTACGGCTATATCTCGCCGCAAGTTTGGGCCTGGAAAGCCAAACGGCGGTTTCGGCTGGCCGAATGTCTTGATGAACTCGGGGTCATCTTTCCCTTCGAGGTGGATTGCTACGCGGATACAACTCTGGATACGCGTTTTGTGGGTCATCCCTTCATGCAGGGTGGATATGCGTCTCCCCTGATTTACGACGCCAAGGCCCCTCTTTTGCTTCTCCCGGGGAGCCGCTTGCAGCCGATTTCCCGCATTTTCCCCACACTGCTGGAGGCGGCGCGGGGAGCGGCGCGGGCCGGACATCTGGAAAGCGCCACCGTGATCTACCCGAGTGAGTCCGCCCGGGCGCTGCTGGAGAGTTTGATTTACCGGGTTTCGCCGGAGGGGTTGCCCCGGATTGAGTTTGTTCGCTCGGGCCGGGAAACGGCGGGGTCGGCGGTTCTCACCAGCTCGGGAACGATGTCTTTGTCATGTGCCTTGGCCGGACTGCCGGGAGCCATCGTTTATCGGGCGCATCCCTTGACTTATTGGATCGGGCGGCGACTGGTGAAGGTGCCCTTTCTCGGCATCGCCAACCTGATTCTCAATCGGGCGGTTTATCGGGAATACATTCAGGATGCGGCCACGCCCGCTGAACTCGTTGCGGAAATAGCCGATTGCCAAAAGAATCCATTGAGACGGGCCGCCGCCGCGTCGGATGCCGATGCCCTCCGCACGGCTCTCTCCGCACCTCCCGACGAAAATGCCCCTCAACGGATACTGGCCTTGATGGAAGCAAGGTGAACATGGAATTCTCCGGCGGTGCCCCATAGGCCGCCCGAGACCATTCGGCCATCTTTGGACTGGCCGTCTGTTTCACAGCGCCCGAGTGCTCCCGGAGGGGTCAACTTCACACCCTGCCGGTCCTTGGAGAGCTACGCGGAAAGCACACGGTGAATCATGCACAGAAGGCTGTTGGCTGTATACGGTTTTGGAATGAAGTGGTCCAAACCGGCAGCGAGGGCCTCCCCTTTGCGTTCCTCTTCGCTCACTCCGCTGGCGACGATTATAGGAATCTCCGGATTCAATCGCCGCACCACCCGGATCATCGAAAGGCCATCCATCACGGGCATCGTCAAGTCCGCCAGAACGACCTTAACATCGCTTTTGCGAGAGGCAAAGGCCGACACCCCGTCGGCACCATCACTTGCCAGCAAGACGCGGTATCCAAAGGCTTCGAGCGTTTGCTTCGTGATTTGGCGCACCGATGCTTCATCATCCACGACAAGGACCCACTCCCCGTTGCCGCGAGGCAGTTTTGGAGTCTCCGCACACACGGCATCGGCGCTCCCTGAGGACGCGGGAAAGAATAGGCTGAAGGTCGTTCCTCTGCCGGAGGAACTCTCCACTTGAACAAACCCACCGTGCCCCTTGAGAATCGTGAGAACCGTTGCCAAACCAAGTCCGGTTCCCTTGCCGACCGCTTTCGTCGTGAAGAAGGGATCAAAGATTTTGTTGAGAATTTCAGGCGCGATGCCAGTCCCTGTATCCGAAACATCAATACGCACATAAGGGCCGGGGGAGGCGTCGAAGTTCATCGCTGCAAACTGTTCATCAATCTGGACGTTTTTGCCCGTCAGACGAATGAGGCCACCGGAGGGCATGGCGTCGCGCGCGTTTACGCATAGGTTCAAGACGACCTGGTGGATTTGAGTCGGATCTCCGTTTATGATGTGGAGGTTGGCAGGGAGATCGGTGCGGATTTCGATTTCAGGCGGGAAGGTGTCGCCGCAGATTTTCGCGACTTCACGCAATAGGTGGCGAACTTGCGTTTTCATGCGCGTGCCCTCCAAGCCCCGCGCAAATGACAAAACTTGCTTCACCATTTCCGCTCCGCGGCGGGCATTCATCCGCACATTTTCAATGAGTTCAAGAGCGGCCGGGTCGGTGAGGCGCATGTTCAAAAGGTCCATCGACATCATGATGGGGGCGAGGAGGTTGTTCAGGTCATGGGCGATACCTCCGGCCAGTGTGCCCAGGCTTTCCATTCTTTGGGCACGCAGGAACTGTTGCTCCAGTAGTCTGCGTTCGGTCACATCCGTTGTGATGGAAAGGATGGCACACGGTTCACCTCTCTCGTCCCGAACAAGCGTCCAACGGTCTTCCACCCGAAGGCTCTCGCCCTCGCGGTTCAGATGCTCCGATTCGCCCTTCCATTCGCCTTCAGTGAGAACGGTGGACATGGCTTCGCGAAAGGCAGCTTCATCGGCATGGATTTTCTGTTGAACGATTTCCCCCAGCACTTCATCGGCGGACCAGCCGTATAAGCGATGTGCGCTTTGATTCCAAAACAAGATCCTGTTATCAAGATCGTAAACAACGATGGCATCGGTGGCTTTGTCGAGGAGAGCGGCTTGCTCGCGAAGACGCTGTTCCGCAGCTTTGTGAGCCCGCAGATCAATATCCACGCAAAACAATTCTTTCGCGCCATCTTTCCCCGGCAAGATGACATGGCTGGAGTGGACCGCGACCGGTCTGTTTTCCCTGTCTCTGAGGACCAGCTCACCCGGCGGGGGTGGTTCGCCGCCGCGACGCAGTTCGACAAGGGACGCCTCGACCGCCGAAAGGAGATTCTCCGGAATGATCAAGTCAAGCAGGTTGCGTCCCAGGGCTTCGTCGCTGGTGAAACCATAGAGTTTTTCAGACGCGGTGTTCCAGTAAGTGACCCGACCGTCGAGAGTGTATCCCTGCACGGCGACATTGGGTACCTCGTTGAGCAGCCGGTGAAAGCGGAGATAACTGTCCGCGAGTTCCTGCTCCCGGGAGGACTCCTCCAGGGCCAGTCCGATGAGGGGAGCGAGTTCCTGCACCGTTTGGCGCGCGTTTGCCAAGGAGGGCTGCCTCTCCCGGAAAAAAATGTTGATGAATGCCTCGACCCTCTTCTCCCCATTCCGAAGGGGAAAGCTCCAGGCACTGGCAACTTCTCCGCTTTTGTCCTCAAGCAACAGATGGCTCAGGGGCGATTGCGCAAGATTGGTCCATACGTGGCCCCGGGTCAGCGCGTCCAGTTCCGGTGTGGAAATTCTTGCCAATTCTTCCAGCAGATAGACCGATGGTTCATCCTCCGGAAGTATCAAGGAGGCCTGGACCGCGTTGGAGGCATCCCGAAACGTCTCCTCGATCATCCTCAACACACTTTGGAGACTCCCCCGAGACGCGATTTTCTCAAGAATCCGTCGTTCCGCCCGGTGTCGGTAGTCGGCGACTACCTGTGCGGAGATATGCTGTCGGTAGAGCGCCTCCGACTTGCGGTGGCGGCTTTCCGTCTGCTGTCGTCTGAATCCATACACAAGGGCCTTTCGCAAGCTCTCCCGCGAAAGGCATCCTTTCACCAGATAATCGAAGGCTCCTTTCTCCGCTGCCCGAACGGCCAACTCTTCATCCTCCTCGCCCGAGAGAACAAGGATGCCCACATGCGGAAACCCTTCAGCCAAGCGGGAGAGCGTTTCAAGCCCCCGGCTATCCGGAAGGTGAAGATCAAGCAGGACCAAATGAAAGGTTTCTTCCGAGAGAAGACGCTCCGCCGCTTCCAGGCGGTCGCAGTGTTTCCATCCCGCGTTCAGCCCTGGCATATCCGCGATGAACTCCCTCAACATTTGGACATACGAAGCATCCTCCTCGACGACAATTAAATTAAAGACCTCATCCGACATTAAGAAACAGCCTAGATTCTTTATCCGAAAAGCAAATGAAAAAATCTGCTGCAATGTTCTGTACAATTTCGTTGACATTAGTTTCGATGGTTTTTGGCTATATGAGTAGCAATATTTGTCGGCGGTTTCGTTATCCATGTTTGGCCTGCCACCATTATTTCGAGAGTGGTGTAGAGAAGACGGCTAATGGGGCGGCGGAGAGGATTTCGAGGAGGTCGCGACTGTCTCGAAACGACACGTGCTGCTTCAATGTTCTGTACAATTTGATTGACCTCAGTTGGGATGGTTTTTGGCTAGATGAGCAGGTTTTTTTTGACGGTGGTTGTGGTATTCATGTTTGGTCTGCCACCACTTTATTTCGAGAGTGGTGTAGAGAGGACGGCTGATGGGCCGGCGGAGAGGATTTCGAGGAGGTCGCGACTGTCTCGAAACGACACGTGCTGCTTCAATGTTCTGTACAATTTGATTGACCTCAGTTGGGATGGTTTTTGGCTAGATGAGCAGGTTTTTTTTGACGGTGGTTGTGGTATTCATGTTTGGTCTGCCACCACTTTATTTCGAGAGTGGTGTAGAGAGGACGGCTGATGGGTCGGCGGAGCGGATTTCGAGGAGGTTGCGACTGTCTCGAAACGATACGGATGCAGCCGTCCGGCATCGGTTGCCAGCAACGTTATTCGTTAACGCACCCTTTGGTATGGGCGTAACCTGAAAAGTTTGAGCATTCGGATCGCCCCGATGATCCTGGCTGTCGATTTCTTCTTTGCCTTCTGCGGGGCAAACCCTGCAATGCTTGGCCAATATGGCGGCGATTGATGATTTGTTGAAGACGATGGCGGCTCTGCGCGCGCCCGGCGGTTGCCCGTGGGACCGTGAACAGACTCACCGGAGTATCTGCGACTCACTTGTCGAGGAGATGGCCGAGCTGCTGGAGGCGATCGACAACAGCGACTTCGACCACATGCGCGAGGAGCTGGGGGATGTGCTCCTCCACGTGGTTTTCCATGCGCAGATGGCTGCCGAGGCGGGGCGGTTTTCCTTCGAGGATGTGGCCCGCGAAATCAACGAGAAGCTCGTTCGGCGGCACCCGCATGTGTTTGGCGACAAATCGCTCGCCGACACCGATGCGGTGCTCGTGCAATGGGAGGCCATCAAGGCGCAGGAGAAGCGCGACCGCTCCCAGCCGGAGCCGTTTCTGAAAAGCCTGCCGCCCCGCCTGCCCGCGCTCATCTTTGCCCGCGACCTCTACAAGCAGCTCCGGAAAAAGGAGGCTTTGCTTGAAGGGGGGATAAAGGCGGAGATGGTAGAAGAACGCGCGGCGGGCCTCACCGAGGAGCGTCTCGGCGAAGAGCTTTTTCTGTGGTCGGCGGCGGCCCGCGCGGCGGGTCTCGATCCGGAATCGGCCCTGCGCCGTCACGCGGACCGCGTGCGAAAGAAGGTCGAAGATGCCCACGAGCCCCCTGAAATACTGCGAACTGAAGAGCGGTCCGGAAACCGTCCGCATACCCTATGAGGTGCATCGGCGGCGGGGGCTCCGCTATTTGCGGGTGGTCGTGAGCGACCCCACGCGGGTGTATCTGAAAGTTCCTTACCGGGTATCCGAGGCGACCGCGCTCGAATTTCTCCGTCAACAAGGGGCATGGGTCTTGCAGGCGATGGCGCGGCTGCCCGTGCCGGAGCCGCTGGTGGATTTTCTTGCCCGGCAGGGGTGGGTCTCCGGCGGGGGGCGATCATGGAAAGTGGTCCTTGGCGAGCGCGGGGGGCGGGCGGGCTTCATTCAGGAGGAGGCGAACGGGATTCTGCACATCCGCACAAATCCCGCGCTCCCCATCGAACGGCAGTTGCTGCGGGTGCTGCGGGAGTTTGCCGCTGCCGTCATTCCCCCCCGCGTGTTTGCCCTGGCGGAGCCTCACGGGTTGCGCCCGACAAAGATCACCGTGCGCGACCAGCGGCGGCGCTGGGGGGCCTGCACCAACCGCTCAACCCTTTCGCTGAACTGGCGCCTGATCTTGCTTCCGCCGGCGTTGCATGATCACATTTTGTTCCATGAACTCGCCCATTTGCGTCATCTCGACCATTCCGTCGCTTTCTGGAATTTTTTGCAGGAGCTGGACCCGCAGACGCGCAGGCATGACCGCGCCCTCACGCGCATTTCCTCGGGCTTAATGGGGTTGGGCACGTGAAGACGCCGTCCGCCCAGAACGCCGGAGCCCTCTGGCGCGTGGCCGCCGATACCGGGGGAACGTTTACCGATTGCATCGGGATCGATCCGCGCGGACGGGTGCATTGCGCCAAGGTCCTTTCCTCGGGCGGGCTGCGGGCACGGGTCGCGGCGGTGAACGGCGAAGGGTGGGTGACCGTGGAGGCGGGCTGGGCCATGCCCGACGGTTTTTTTGCGGGTGCGCGGGCCTCCGGCGACGACGGCGGAGCGTGGGCGGTAACCGATAGCCGCGCCCATCCCGCAGCCGTGCGATTGGCAGCGGATGGAGAGGGCGAGGAAGAGTGCCCATGGCCCGGGACGGGGAGCCTTTTGCTCATCGACAGCGGCGAAGAGGCTCCGGTCCTTGGGTTCCGGCTCCTCTCGGGAACGCCTTTGCGGGAACCCCTGCCGCCCGCTGACTTTCGCCTCGGCACGACCAAGGGCACAAACGCGCTCCTCGAAGGCAAGGGGGAGCCGGTCGCGCTCTTCGTCACGGAGGGCTTTGGCGATCTGCTCGAAATCGGTGACCAAACCCGGCCGGAACTGTTCTCGCTCATCATCGAGCGGGCGCGCTTGCACCCGAAGGCCATTTTCGAGGTGAGGGGCCGGGCTTCGCCCTGCGGAGAAATCATCGAGGCTCCCGATCGGGACGCGCTCCGGCACTTGGGTGAGGCCGCACGGGCGCAAGGTATCCGCATGGCCGTGGTGGCCCTCCTGCACAGCTACGCCGCGCCCGAAATCGAAGAGGCCGTCGCCGGAGTGCTCCGTTCGCTCGGTATCGAAAAAGTGGTGACATCGGCAGGCGTGAGCCCGCGTATCAAGTTTTTGGATCGCCTCGAAACGGCCGTCGTCGAGGGGACGCTCGCTCCCATTCTCGACCGTTATCTCGATGCCGTGGCGCGTGCCTTGGGGGAAACGGGTCGCCTGGGCGTGATGAACAGCGCGGGGGGGCTGCTTCCGCGCGAACGTTTTCAAGCGGTCGACAGCCTCCTCAGCGGGCCGGCGGGCGGTGTGGCGGGGGCAGCGGTGTGCGCCCGGCAGGTCGGTTGGGAGCGCATGATTACTTTCGACATGGGCGGAACGAGCACGGACGTGGCCCGGTGGGAGGGGCGTTTTTCCCTGCGCAATCGCCGGCAGGTGGGGCCGGCGCGCATCGTGGCACCTTCCTTGCGGATCGAGACCGTGGCGGCGGGCGGGGGTTCCCTTTGCGGCTTTGCGGATGGGCGCTTGATCGTGGGGCCGGGCAGCGCGGGGGCCGATCCCGGTCCGGCGGCTTACGGGCGGGGTGGTCCGCTCACCCTCACCGATGTGCATCTGCTCCTCGGGCGGCTCGATCCGGAGGCTTTTCAGATCCCCGTTAATCGCCGGGCCGCCGAACAGGCCTTCGCCGAAATCGAGGGCGTCGGCGGCATGGCCGAAGGGGAGATTTTGCAGGGGTTTTTGCAGATCGCCAACGAGCGCATGGCCCAGGCCGTGCGCCAGATCAGCGTGCGCGAGGGTTACGATGTGCGCGATTACGGCCTTGTGGTTTACGGAGGAGCGGGCGGTTTGCACGCCTGCGGTGTGGCAGCGCTTCTCGGGATCGCGCGCATTCTCGTGCCGGCGAACGCCGGCTTGCTCAGTGCGCTCGGGATGCTCCATGCGGCGCGCGAGTCGCGCCAGACCCGCCAGATCCTCGCCCCTTGGGACGACTTTGCCGGTTCGGTGGGCACCACCTTTGCCGATCTCGAAGCGACGGCCCGCGAGGCCCTCCGGCGCGACGGCGTGGAGGAAGCGGTTCCGCTGGATACCCTCCGCACCCTGGAGATGCGCGCGGCCGGGCAGGAGCACGCCCTCGCCATCGAAGAAACGGATGATTGGACGGGGGCCTTTGCCCAAGCCTATGAGCAGGCCTTTGGGTTCTATCCGCCGGAGCTGCAAATCGAAGTGGTCGCCGCAAGCGTCACGGTTTCCACCCGGCCATCGGCCCCTGAGGCGGAATCCGTGCCCTCCGCGCGCGGTCGGCCCGAGCCGCTCCGCACCCTGAAGGGGAAGGGCGGCGCGCGCACACCCGTCTTCGAGCGCCATGCCTGCGCCCCCGGCGATGTCATCCGCGGTCCCGCCCTCATTGTGGACCTCTTTTCCGCCACCTTTGTCGAAGCCGGTTGGACGGCTAGGCTTGGCTCCGCGCACTCGCTTGTGCTCACCGCGGAGGTGAGGCGGGGAGATGGCGGCCCGGACGGGAACGAAGCGGGTGGGGGAGCGGAGGCGGAAACCGATCCCCTGCGCACGGAGTTGTTCCGCAACCGCTTTGCCTCCGTCGTGAGCGAGATGGGCGACCAGCTCCAGCGCACCGCCCTCTCCGTGAATATCCGCGAGCGGCTTGATTTCTCCTGCGCTCTCCTCGATGCCGAAGGTCGCCTGGTCGTGAATGCGCCGCACATCCCTGTTCACCTCGGGGCGCTCGGGGCCTGCGTGCGTTCGCTCATGCAAACTTTCAGACCCGCGCCGGGGGATGTCTGGCTGACCAACCACCCCGCGCACGGGGGCTCGCACCTGCCCGATGTGACGGTGGTGGCTCCGGTCTTCGCCGATGGTGGCTGCGTCGCCTTCCTCGCCAACCGCGCCCACCACGCCGAGATTGGCGGCCGTTCGCCGGGTTCCATGCCGCCGGATGCCCGGTGCCTCGCGGATGAGGGCGTGGTCCTTTCCCCCATGCGCGTCGTGCGGGAGGGCCAGGTCGATCTGGAGACGGTTGACCGCTGCCTGCGCGAGGCCGCCTGGCCGAGCCGCAACCCCCGGCACAACCGCATTGATTTGCAGGCGCAACTCGCCGCCCTGCGCCTCGGGGCGCGGCAGCTCGGGACCCTTTTGAACGAGTATGGCTCCGCCGTGGTGACACGCTACTTCGACGTGCTGCGCGCCGGTGCGCAAAACCGCTTGCGCGATAAGCTCAACACCCTTCCGGTCCAGCACGGATGCGCCCGCGAAACTCTCGACGACGGCACGCCTCTTTGTGTCGCCTGGGAATGGGACGGCGAGGCCCTGCGGATCGACTTTACGGGCACCGGCGGTGTGCATCCCGGCAATCTCAACGCGACCCCGGCCATCGTTTCGAGCGCCGTGCTCTACACCCTGCAATGCCTCGCGGGCGACGGCGGCCTCCTCAATGAAGGGTTGCTCGATCCCGTCGATCTGCGCATCCCGCCAAACTCCCTTTTGCAGCCGGACTTTTCGGGCGATCCCACCCGCCTGCCCGCTGTCGTCGGTGGCAACGTGGAGACCAGCCAGCGCCTCGTCGATACCCTCTTCAAGGCCTTCTCCCTCGCCGCCTGCTCGCAGGGCACAATGAATAACTTCCTCTTCGGGTCGGAAGATTTTGGATACTACGAAACGATTGGCGGCGGTTCCGGGGCCGGCGAGGGTTTTCACGGCGCTTCCGGCACACAGGTACACATGACGAATACCGCCATCACGGATCCCGAAATCCTCGAAGCCCGCTTCCCTGTGCGCCTGCGGCGGTTTGCCCTGCGCCGGGGTTCCGGGGGCGCGGGCGCGTTTCGCGGGGGTGATGGGCTCGTGCGCGAGTTTGAGTTTCTTGCGCCCCTGAGCCTTTCCCTCCTCACCCAGCACCGCCGGGTGCCCCCTTACGGCGTGTCCGGCGGTCGGCCCGGCGCGACCGGGCGGCAGATCCGCATTGGAGCGGACGGTGCTGAAAGCGAGCTTCCCGGTATCACCGGCTTCCGCGTTTCCGCCGGGGAGCGGCTGCGCATCGAGACGCCCGGAGGGGGCGGGTGGGGGAGTCCGCCGAATCACACCGCACCCGCTTCAGATGAAAATGAGAAAGGAGGCTCACCCAAATGAGGGTTCGTTTGATGACCTTTAACATCGCCCATGGCCGCGGATTGGGGCTGTATCAGGGCTTCACTTCCAACCGCAAGCTGCGCTCGAATCTGCGCCGTATCGCCGATCTCATTACGGCGATGGAGGTCGATATTGTGGCCCTTCAGGAGGTCGATGAGGACTCCTCGTGGAATCACAAAATCAATCTGCTTGAGGAGATCGGGCAGTATTGCGCCCTCGATCATCTTGTCATGGGCGTGCACACGCGGCGCACCGGGCGCTTTCGGCTGAATTACGGCAATGCCTTGATCTCCCGTTTGCCCGTGAGTGCTCACCAGACCTATGCCTTCGGAACCCGCACAGTGGGCGAAAAAGGATTTCTCCTCGCCGACCTGGAAACGGAAGACGGGCGCATCCTCCCCATCCTCAATCTCCACCTCGATTTTCGCTCGCGCGCCCGGCGACTGGCGCAGGTCGCGCAAATCATCGATTGCGTGGAGAGCCTGCACGCGCGCGGTCCGGAGCTGCTGCCCATCGTCTGCGGCGATTTCAACGTGGGCTCGCACCGCAGCCGCGACGCCACCGCCGAACTTTTCCGCTATCTCAACGTACGCCACCAATACAGCCTCCACCCCAACGGCCAGCGGACCTTCCCCGCACAGTGGCCACAGCGCACCCTCGACTTTATCTTTGTTCCGGAGGTTTATGAGGTTGTGCGCGTGGAGGTTGTGCGTAGCTTTCTCAGTGACCACCGTCCCGTGGTGGCAGAAATCCGTCTGCCGTCGCGGGCCCCCTCATGAACTTCTTTACCTGCGACCATTGCGGTGCGCGCCTCTTTTTTGAGAACACCACCTGCCTGTCCTGCGGCTGCACGATTGGCTTTCTTCCCCAGGAGGGCCGAATCGCCTCTTTGGAGCCCGCCGGAAACGGGCTCTGGCAACGAACCGGCGGCGGCGGCCTGCTCTGGCGCAAGTGCCGCAACTATGAGGTTGAGGGTGTTTGCAACTGGATGATCCCGGCCCATGAGGCCGCCGAATACTGCCCCGCGTGCGCCCTCAACCGGACCATCCCTGACATTTCCGATCCGGCGAAGAAAGCGCTTTGGGCGAAAATGGAAGCGGCCAAGCACCGTCTTTGTTACGCCCTTCTGCGCCACCGCCTGCCCCTCATTCCCAAGTCCGTCGATGAGGCGCGGGGGCTCGCCTTCGATTTTCTTGCCGATCCCGATCCCCGGTTTGACGAGGGCCGTTCGCCGGACCGTATCCTCACCGGGCACCAGAACGGTGTCATCACCATCAATCTCGCCGAGGCCGATGATGCCGTGCGCGAAAAGATGCGCCTCGACATGCGCGAGGTCTACCGGACCCTTCTCGGGCACTTTCGCCATGAGTCGGGCCATTACTTCTGGGATCGTCTCGTGCGCGATCATCCGGCCATTGACGAGGTCCGGGCCGTCTTCGGCGATGAGCGCCTCGACTACGGCGAGGCCGTCCGGCGGCACTATGCCGAGGGGCCGCCCCAGGGCTGGGGCGAGCGCTTTGTCACGCCCTACGCCGCCGCCCATCCCTGGGAGGACTGGGCCGAAACCTGGGCGCACTACTTTCACATCCTCGACACGCTGGAATCCGCCGCCGCCCAAGGTGTGCATTTAATGGGAGAGAAGGGCGTTTACCCACTGCGCGACCCCTATGTTCATCCCTTTGGGGACGTTCTCGACGACTGGCACGCCCTGCGCATCGTCCTCAACAGCCTCAACCGCAGCATGGGTCTGCCCGATCCCTATCCCTTTGTCATCTCGCCCGCGATTGCGGCAAAGCTGCGTTTTCTGCACGATTGGATTGGTTGAAGGGTGTTGATCGCCCCGCTTTGCTGAGGAAAACACCCCCTGCGCCCCCCACTGCCGAAGAGCTGCAAGGTATCTCCGCGCGTCCTTCCGCCGCAAAAGCGGTGCACGGCACCGTCCTTCAAAGCCTGCGGCGCGATGCTGGGCGCATCCGGTGATCGGGGTCACATTGTTTGTTCCCGGGAGTTTCTTTGTATCCCAGGCATCCCGTCGCTCTGCTGATGTTTTCGGTCTTGCCGCCTGCGGAAGTGCCTGCGGGGATGGCCGCATGTCGGATGCCGATATGCAGTTGAATCGGGAAATGTGGGATGCTTGGGCGGATCTGCATTACCAATCGGAGTTTTATGGAGTGGATGCCTTTTGCCGGGGGGAAACCACGCTGCCTGCCTATGATGTCGAAGGGGTGGGCGCGGTGAAGGGCACTTCTTTGCTGCACCTGCAATGCCACTTCGGCATGGATACGCTTTCATGGGCGCGTTTGGGCGCGGAGGTCACGGGACTCGATTTTTCGGCGCGGGCCATCGCGCTGGCTCGTCGTCTGGCGGAGCGTTGCGGCTTGTCCGCCGAGTTTGTCGAAGCCAACGTGTATGATGCGGCGGAGATCCTTGGCCGGTCCCGGTTTTCAGCGGTCGTGGCAACCGCCGGGGTGATTGCCTGGTTGCCCGATCTGAAAAGATGGGGGCGGGTGGTGGCCGATGTTCTCGCGCCCGGCGGTATCTTTTACCTGCGTGAGTTCCACCCGGTTTCTTACGTCTTCGGGGAAGATTCCAACGATCCCCACGCGCCCAAGCTGCGCTATCCCTACTTCTCCACCGGCGAAGCCATTCGTCTGACCGGCACCGGCAGTTACGCCGAACCCGGCGCACCCGTCCGCACGACAAGTTGCGAATGGGCGCACCCGCTGGCCGAGGTGATCCAAGCCCTCGTTGATGCGGGTCTGCGTTTGGAGTTCATTCGCGAGTATCCCTTCACCACCTATCGCTCGTTCCCTTGGTTGGAGGAGGGAACGGACGGCAACTGGCGCTGGCCCGGTAACCAATCCCCCCTCCCGCTCATGTATGCCCTCCGCGTGCGCAAACCAGTGGGTTGAGGGGTCGATACAGGCTACTCTGGTTCCTCGTCCGCAGACGTCTTTTTGCTACAGCATTTCTTGAACTTTTTGCCGCTACCGCAGGGACACGGGTCGTTGCGCCCCGTCTTGTTTGGGGACGCGATTACGGGGGAGGGGCGATCAAAGAGCCATCTCCTGCGGTCTGCGCGGTCTTCCCGCTCCTTTTCGATCAAGCCCTCAAGGGTATCCAGCCGTTCGTCGTCGATGCCGCGCAAAATAAAGTGGGTGCGCAGGGTCTTGACGACGTCGATACACTCTTCGCTGCCCGAAAACTCCAAGACAAAATTGAAGGCCGCATCGAGGGTGTCCGGGCGGGCGATGTGGGCAAGGGCTTCAGCCAAGTTCGAACGAAGGCCCAGCTCCCACTCGGTTTCCATTTCCATCACTTCCAGAAAAAAGTCCGAGCATTCCGGAAAATGGTGGATGCACGGAATGTTCGATAGATAGAGGTGGGCCACGGAAGGCAACGTGGGCCATCGCTTCCGGAGAATTTCAAAGGTGGCAGGCGAGGAAATGGCGGCAAAGGCCTCTTGGAGACCTTCCAAAAGATAATCGGAATCGATCACGAAGAGGTCGAGAAGACGGTCTGCGTAATGATCGAGCTTTAAGTGGGTGCAAAGGTGCACGGCGGTCAGGGCCTGCCAGTATTCGGAGACGGGGCAATCATCACGGGGATGCTCGGGAAACAAGGTATGCGCGAGAGGGCGGAGAAACTCCCCTGATCCCAGCTGAACCAAGCGAGTGATTAACTGAGAGGCTTCGCCGTGCAAGACCTCGGCTGTTTCTTCGGAGTCGGCGGCGGCGAGCTGCGCAAGTGTGTGGGTGAGTTCTGCTCGTAAATCGGGCTCTTCCTTGGAAAGCAACTCCATCTGCTTGATGAGAATGCTCTCCTCTTCCCGGTCTATCTTCGCTTTCATTCTCCTCCCGGGCGCTTCCGAAAATTTCCGCAACAGGCCCCGCACGCTTTTGAGGATACTCAGATCGGGTTGTGCCCTTGCCCATTGAAACCAAGATGCGGCCTCCAAAGAGCGCTGAGGTTGCCAACTCCTCAGAATGGTAATTAACCGCTCGAAATCGTTCTCATCCAGGGGAAAGGGAAAAGAGCCGTAGAGATTTTGCGGACAGTAACCAAACTCTCCCTGTCCGCCGGCGAAGGCATTGGGACCAAAGATTTCGAGGCCCTCCAGGATGCGCCGGGAAAGCTCAGGCGACCGCTCCGGGCGTTCGAAGAGGTAGCGCGCACAGGTCCCCCGGATCAATGCATCGGGGTGCAGGAGATTTTGGGAAAACAGATCCCGGGTGTGGGTTTGATAATCTACAGGCAACGTCATAAGGGGGCGATTCTCCGAATGATGTATTTCCGTGCAAGCCGACTTTTAAGCGGAGTTTTTGGAAAGAAGATCGCTCAAAAACGGGGCCGTTGGGGAGCCTTTTACCCGTGCGAGACCGGTGACGGGACCTTGGTAGAGCAGCTCGCCGCCGCGCTCACCGCCCTCCGGACCGATTTCGAAGAGATAATCGGCCTCCGCCAGAAGATCGAGGTTGTGCTCGATGACGATGACCGTGTGGCCTTGGTCGACGAGGCGGTGGAGGAGTTCGATGAGGCGTTCGGTGTCGCTTTGGTGGAGCCCGATGGTGGGCTCTTCAAGGATGTAGAGGTTTTTCGCGGGGCGTCCGGTTTTGCGCTCCTGGAAGGTGGGGAGGCCTTTGGCAAGTTCACTCACGAGCTTGAGGCGCTGGGCTTCGCCGCCGGAGAGAGTGGGGCTGGATTGGCCAAGGGTGAGGTAGCCGAGTCCGGTCTCTACCATGAGGCGGAGCATGTCGCCCAGGCGGCTGTGAAAGGAAAAGAAGTCCGCCGCTTCCTCAAAGCTCATTTCAAGAATGTCCGCGATGGACCGGTCCTTCCAGTGAATGCCGAGGAGTTCAGGCCCATAGCGGCGGCCCCCGCAGTCCTCGCAGGTCAGGTAGGTGTCGGCGATGAAGTTCATCTCCAGGGCAATGCGCCCCGCGCCCTTGCAGGTTTCGCAGCGCCCGCCCTTGGTGTTGAAGGAAAAGGTGCCCGGCCCAAATCCCCGCATCTTGGCTTCGGGCAAGGCGGCAAAGAAGTCGCGGATAATGTCGAAGGCACCGATGTAGGTGGCGGGAGTGGAGCGGGGCGTTTTCCCGATCGGGCTCTGATCAACTTCGATCACCTGGCGGAAGGATTCCGCATGGAGGAGGCGGTCGAGAGCGAGGCCGTTGCCCGCTGATCCTTTCAGGCGGGGCTCCTTTGTGCGGATGGCGGCGGCCACAGCGGGTTGCAGAAGATCGCGCACGAGGGTCGATTTGCCCGCCCCGGAAATCCCGCACACGCCAATGAGGCGGGCTTTGGGAAAGCGGAGGGTGCCGCCCTTGAGATTGCGCAGACGCGGCTCTTCAAGGACAAACCAATCTTCCGCGGCCGCCTTCCGCCGGGGTGCGTAGGCGGCGGGCAGGTCGCGCCACTTTCCCCGGAGGGGGTGCACCATGCCCGCTTTGAGGTAACGTCCGGTGATCGAGTCAGCGGAGGCGAGGATGGTATCGAGGTTGCCCTGGGCGAGGATTTCCCCCCCGTGGCGGCCCGCTCCCGGACCGAGGTCGATGATGCAATCGGCCGCGCGCATGGTTTCGGGGTCATGCTCCACGACAAGGAGGGAGTTGCCCTTGGCGCGCAGAGCCGCGAGCGATTGCAAAAGGCGGGCATTGTCGCGCGCGTGCAGGCCGATGGAAGGCTCGTCGAGGACGTAGAGGACGCCGGACAGGTTGCTCCCGAGCTGCGCCGCCAGGCGGATGCGCTGGGCTTCGCCTCCCGAAAGGGTGTTCGTGGCGCGATCGAGCGACAGGTAGTCGAGGCCCACCTCGTCCATGAAATGCAGGCGCTGGCGGATCTCCGGCAAAACCTCCTCCAGCACCGCCGTGCCCCGCTGATCGAGGCGCAGCTTGCCCAGGGCATCGAGGAGCGCCTGGGGCGTGAGGGCGAGCATTCCGGCGATGTTCAGGCGCGTGCCGTCGTGAAAATCCAGATACACCGCGCGCGCGGTTTCGTTGAGGCGGGTGCCGGAGCAGGCCGGGCAGGGTTCGCCGTCGCCGACATCGTCGGGCACCTCCCCGAAGCGCTCGTCGTTATTCATCCAATCAAAGATGGCCCCGTGACCCCGGCAGACCGGACACCATCCGCGCGCGGAGTTCCACGAGAAACTCTTCGGATCGAGTTCGGGGAAGGCCTCGCCTGTCACCGGATCGGAGCGGCGGGTGGAGAACCAAGTCGTTTCCGCCGTGTCGCGCACGGCAAGAAAGCAGGCATCCTTGCCCACGCGCAGGGCCCGGTCGACCGCTTCCGCCAAAGGCACTTCGACCCCCGCGAGTTCGATGACAAAGCTTTTCTTATTCGGGCGAATCTCCGCCAGGGCGACCTCCACATCGTGCTCGCGGTAGCGGTCGAGCTTTTCGAATTTATCGACGCGCACCCAGTGGCCGTCCGCCCGCATCCAGGAAAAGCCCTGGCCCGCCGCCCAATCCGCCAGTGGCTGGTGGTGGCCCTTTCGTCCGCGCACAAGGGGAGCGCAGAGGAGAAGCGGTTTGCCCGCCGTGGGACGGTGGCGTTTGATCGCGGCATCGATGCGGTGCGCGATCGCTTCAGGGCTGAGGGCGACGAGGGGCTGGTCGTTGTGCGGGCTGTAGGGAATACCCACACGGGCAAAGAGAAGCCGCAGGTATTGCGCCACTTCCGTGATCGTGGCCACGGTGGACTTGCGCGTGCCGCGGGTGACCCGTTGCTCAATCGAGACCGCCGGCGGGATACCGTCGAGGAAATCGATGTCCGGGCGCGGCAGTTGCTCCACGTATTGGCGCGCCCACGACGACATCGATTCCATGAAGCGCCGCTGGCTTTCCGCGAAGACAATATCGAAGGCGAGCGTGCTCTTCCCCGATCCGCTCACCCCGGTCACGACGGTGAGGGAGCCGTGCGGAATTTGCAGGGAGATGTTTTTGAGATTGTGTTCGCGCGCGCCGGAAATGGTGAGATTCGGAGAGGCGGAGCCGTGGCCGTTGCGCCCGTAAACGGCGGCCTCCTCGGCCGCGTGAAGATCAGGCGAATCGAAATCTGTCTGCGCCAAAAAGGGCGCGGTGGCGCTCTGTGCGCGGCTCAGCTCCGCCGGTGTGCCCTCGAAGACCACCCGCCCCCCGGCGGCCCCCGCTTCCGGGCCCAGCTCGATGATCCAATCCGCCGCCCGCAGGACATCCATCTGGTGCTCGATGACGATGAGGCTGTGGCCCTGGTCAACGAGCTTCTGGAGCACATCGAGGAGCCGCCGCACATCATCGCGGTGAAGGCCCGTGGTCGGTTCATCGACGAGAATGAGGGCGTTTTCCGAAGTGGCGTCGAAGCGCCCCAGATACTTCACGAGCTTGAGCCGCTGGGATTCCCCGCCGGAGAGGGTGTGCAGGGGCTGGCCGAGGTGCAGGTAGCCGAGGCCCACATCGGCAAGGTTTTGCAGACGCCGCCGGATCCGCGTTTGATCGGCAAACACTGTAATGGCTTCTTCGATACTGAGGTCCAGCACATCGGCCACGCTCCGCCCCTTCCAGGTGAGATCGAGAACTTCTTTGCGAAAACGCTTTCCCTCGCAGAGCGGGCAGGTCACGTAAACATCGGCCATGAACTGCATTTCGATCTTCTCGTAGCCCAGACCCTCGCAATGGGGACACCGGCCCTGGCCGCTGTTGAAGGAGAAATGGGAGGCCGTCAGGCCGGCGGCTTTCGCTTCGGCGGTGCCGGCGAAGAGACGCCGGATCGGATCCCAGGCGTCCACGTAGAGCGCCGCATTGGAGCGCGGGGTGCGTGTCACCGGCGATTGATCGACCAGGACAATTTCACCAAAGCCGGTGTCGCTCTCGATGCGCGCGATGCGCGCGGGGTTGTCGGTCGATTTGCCCGACTGGCTGAGAAGGCCCTGGTAGATGACGTTATCGAGGAGGGTCGATTTTCCCGATCCACTCACTCCGCTGAGGACGACGAAGCGGGCGAGGGGGATGCGGATGTCAAGGTCGCGGAGGTTGTGTTTCGTGGCGCGTTCGATGCGCAACCAGGAGGGGCTGCTTTTGCTCTTTCCGCGCACCTTCACGGGGCGGGTTTTCTCGGGCGGCCGGATGGTTTGCCGACCGGAGAGGTAGGCGCCGGTGATGGAAAAGGGGTGGCCCGCGAGTTCCGCGAAGGTGCCTTGGGCGACCACGTTGCCCCCGTTCTTCCCGGGACGCGGGCCGATCTCGATGAGGGTGTCGGCGGCGCGCATGATGCTCTCGTCATGCTCCACCACGACGACCGTATTGCCCTGCGAAACGAGGTGGCGCAAGATACCCGTGAGGCGGTCGATGTCGCGCGCGTGCAGCCCCACCGAAGGTTCATCGAGCACGAAGAGCGTGTCCACGAGGCCGGTGCCGAGGCAGGAGGTGAGAGTGGCGCGCTGGGTTTCGCCGCCCGAGAGCGAACGGGAGGAGCGGTCGAGGGTCAGGTAGCCCAGCCCCACCTGTTGCAAAAAGCGCAGACGCGTGAGGATGGCTTCGAGGGCGAGGTCGGCCCGCTTGTCACCGCTTTGCGCCGCTTCCGCTTCCATCATGGCGAGGAGATCATCAACGGGCAGCCGGTAAAGCGCGGGGAGGCGGAGGCCTTTCCATTCCCAAAGGCGGGCTTCCTCGTTGAGGCGATCTCCGCCGCAGGAAGGGCAGGGAACGTAGGCGCGGTATTTCGAGAGGAAGACCCGTACATGCATCTTGTAGGTGTTGCCTTCGAGCCATTTGAAGAAATTGCGCACTCCATACCACGCGCGCGGCCACTCGAAACCATCCACCCCGTAGCCCGGTTCACCATCCATGACGAAAGTGCGCTCGTCGTCGCTGAGATCGGCCCAGGGCACGTTGGTGCGGATGCCGTGCTGGCGGCAGGCCTTCATGAGGTCGCGCTGGCTATCCGAATACACCACCCCCTGGAAGGCCCGGATGGCCCCTTCGGCGAGGGTTTTGGTGGTATCGGGAATGACCAGACCTTCGTCCATCTCAATGACCCGCCCGAAGCCCCGGCAGACCGGACACGCCCCCAGCGGTGAGTTGAAGGAGAAGAGATTCGGAGAGGCCGCGCGGAAACGCCGCCCCGAGACCGGCGACCGCAAGCCCTCGGCGTAGCGCGCGAGGAGCCGCCCCTTGTCGTCGAGCAAAAGCATGTCGCCCTGGCCGAAGTGCAGCGCCGTGGTGACCGCTTCGATGAAGCGGTCGCGTGCGGAGTTTTCCAGTTTCAGGCGGTCCTGCACCACGTGGAGGATCGCATCCGGCGCGAGGCTGTCCGGGTCGATTACGCTCAGGTCCACCCGCTTCCCCTCAACGAATGCCCGGGTGTAGCCCTGTGATCCGAGCGACTCCAGGACGGTCTTCCACGTCAACTTGCCCACGCGTGCCACGGCGAAAGCGACCAGCGCGGACTGCCCGGGAAACGCCGCCGCCGCCTGCCGCCAGATTGACTGGGGGTTGTCATCCGTCACCACCTCGCCGTTCGCCGGATCGATGAGCTGGGCATGGTGGGCAAACCACACTTTGAAATAATCGCACAGCTCGGTCATCGTGCCCACGGTCGACCGCGAGGTTTTCACGGTGTTGCGCTGTTCGATGGCGATGGACGGACGGATATTCTCGATGCTGTCGACCTTCGGCCGGTCGAGCATGTCCATGAACTGCCGCGTGTAGGGGCTGAAGGTCTCCACGTAGCGGCGCTGGCCCTCCGCGTGCAGCGTCTCGAAAACGAGCGACGATTTGCCCGCGCCGCTCAAGCCCGTGACCACGATCAACTGGCCCAGGGGCAGATCGAGATCAAAACCCTTGAGGTTGTTTTGCCGCACGCCGCGCAGGCGGATGGCCGTGAGGGAGGCAGGGGTCTCAGACTGGGCACACATAAAATGCACGGAGGTTCGTCGATCTCCCGATTCGGTGCAAGCGGTTGGGGCACATCGCTGTCGCCACCGGTCGGCCAACTGCCGCCGGGTCGCCTGCAGAATGGACGGCGGTCCCGTTCGAACGGAACCGCTTTCTCCCGGTGCGGCTGTCCGGTCGCTCACAAGGTGGCGCGGCAGCAGGGCTACACCCGCGAAAAGACTCTACCCGTTCTTGTGCAGGGGCGGGCGGGTGATGCGCAGGGGTATGGCGTTCTTGCGGATTTCCACGGTCAGGGGACCTTCGAGGGCCGATCGTTGGATGAGGGCCGAACCGATGGGCTGGCCCAGACTGGGGGAGTGGGTGCCGGAGAGCACGCGCCCGACCGCACGGCCATCTTGTTTGACAAGCGCCCCTTCCCGCGCGATCCGGCGGTCGTCGAGAACGAAAAAGACGACACTTTCCGACAAGCCTTCGGCTGCTTTCTCCTTCAGGGCCGATTGGCCGACAAAAGGCGGGTGCTTACCCAGTTTAACGAAGCTTCCAAGATTGGCCGTGAGCGGATCAATCGATCCGCTGATCTCATGCCCGTAGAGCGGATAACCGGCTTCGAGACGCAGGCTGTCGCGGGCACCAAGACCGGCCAGACGAAGTCCGTGTGGCTGGCCCGCCTCGTAAAGGAGCGAAACGAGGTGCGCGGCTGTTCCCGGGGGCAGGAAGAGTTCAAATCCGTCCTCGCCCGTGTAGCCCGTCCGGCTGATGATCACCGGCACTTTGTCGATTTGGCTTTCGATGAGACGGAAACGCTTCAGTTCATTCAGGGGCGCGGGTGTGAGCGGTTGCAGAATCGACTCGGCGAGCGGCCCTTGCAGAGCCACCAGGGCGAAGGAGGCGGAGACATCCTGCACCGTGCAGTTGTAGCCCACCGCATGACCCGAAATCCACTCAATGTCCTTCTCCGTGTTAGCCGCGTTCAGCACGACGAGGTAGCGCTCGGGGGCGCGGCAATAGACGATGACATCGTCGACCACGCCTCCGTCGTGAAAGCAGAGCAATCCGTAGAGGGCCCGACCGGGGGTCAACCGGGTGGCGTCGTTGGTGAGAATGCGGTCGATCAAGCTCAGGGCACCGGGCCCGCTAATTTCCAGTTCGCCCATGTGGCTCACATCGAAGAGGCCGGCCGCCGAGCGCACGGCCAGGTGTTCTTCGATGATTCCGGAATATTGCACGGGCATTTCCCAACCGGCAAAGGGCACCATGCGGGCACCGTTGGCTTCGTGAAAACGGAATAGGGGCGTTCGTTGAACTGATTCCATGTATGGGGCGAGTCCATTCCCCGTCTACCTTTCCCGCAACTCAAAACAAGCCCTCGGGGAGCAAAGGGAGCGGAGAAATCCGAAAAATCCGGCCTTTTGGCCGGACGAGCACTTGCTGCCGGAATTACTTCATCGCGTGCCGGATTTCGGGTTTCTCCGATTGCAGCCTGTCGGGGCGTGCGGCGGACTGCGGGTGCGCGGGATTATGAGAGCCCAAAGGCGCACAATGGTGCCATCTAAGGAGCTGCGCAAAAATAAATGTCGCATATTGAATCATTTCTTCTAGACAGAATG
>JAFIGE010000108.1 GCA_020831585.1 Opitutales bacterium
CGCCTCTTCTGCACCACCCTCGAAATAAGGTGGTGGCACGCCAACCGTGGATACCTCAACCGCCTACAAAATTTTCGCATCATGACTGACATCCAAATATCAATCCGGCAACTATGTCAATATTGAAATGTTCAGAACATTATAAAAAAACAATTAAAAAAAGAAGCGATGCAGCCACGGGAGCAATTCATGCGCCGCTAGGCTTTGGTTCGGAGGGCGAAGGCGCGACAGAGGTGAAGTGTTTCGTAGGGCACGTTTCCGCCGAGCGCTTCATGAATGGGCGCAAGGCGTTCCCAGCCGTGAATCCCTGCCGCATCCGCCATGCGCTTCGCTTGTTCTTCCGAATAAAAGGCAGCAGGATCGAGATCATCGGCGCGCCCGTGGCGAATGCAGTCGACGAGGTGTTGAGTGGCCGTGGAGAGGGCAATGGCGCGGGCCTGCGCGGCAGCAGCCAACGAGCCGTGCGTGCGATAGGCTTCGAGGGTCGCGAGGGCCGTGGGCCGGGGGCCCTGGTCGCTCACCATTTTGGGCGGAGCGGGCTCATCGAGCGGTTCAAACTCCATCGCCGGGTGCGTTTGCCTCCACTCTGCCACCACCCGCAGGAAATCGGCACCGTGGTCCTCCAGCTTTTTCCGACCCACTCCCGGGAGGGTAAGGAGGGCCGCATCATCCGCTGGATAGGTGCGGGCGATGTGGCGCAAAGTGATATCGCCAAAAATCACATACGGCGGCACCGAGCGCGTGTCCGCCAAACTTTTGCGGAGCAACCGCAGTTGCTCGAACAAGCCCTCGTCACAAGGGATCTCCCCAGCCCGGCGCGGTCGTGCGCTCCCTCCGCTGCCTTGTTGCGCCTCCGGAGGCACCGACAGGCGGGTCACCACAATGGGATTACGCTGCTTGAGAGCCCGCAGGCCCTCTGCCGTTACAGACACGGTGCCCCGCCCGTCCTCACTGGTGGCGATGAGGCCGCGCACCTGCAACTGACGGGCCAGATGCGACCATTGGGCGCGGTCGAGATCTTTGCCGATGCCATAGGTGCTCAGTTGATCGTGGCCCCAGCGGCGGATGCGCTCCGTGTTCGCTCCCGCGAGAACTTCAATCACATGCTGGATACCTGTGGCAAATCCGCTGTGACGCTGAATACGCACCAGGCAGCTCATCAGTTTCTGCGCCTCCACAGTGGCCTCCCATCGCTCGCGCGGTTGCAGGCACACATCGCAACCGCCGCAATTATCCTCCGTCCACGCCTCGCCGAAATGGTTCAGCAAAGCCGCTCTCCGGCAAACATCGGCCTCCGCAAAATCAGCCATCTGGCGCATCTGGCGCTCGGCTACCCGCGCCACCTCGGGATCCTCCGCGTCCGCGAAAAAACGCAGGTTCTTCACGAGGTCGCCCGGGGAATAAAGCAGCACACACTCCGAGGGCAGTCCGTCGCGCCCCGCCCGACCGGTTTCCTGATAGTAGCCCTCGATGTTTTTTGGCAGATCGGCATGGACGATGTAGCGCACATCGGGTTTGTTGATGCCCATGCCGAAGGCCACTGTCGCGCAGATCACTTGCACCTCATCGCGCAAAAAAGCCTCTTGGTGGGCCGTCCGCAGCTCCGCTGTGAGCCCGGCATGATAGGGCAGCGCACGGATTCCCTCAACCGCGAGGGTCGCCGCCAGCGTCTCCGCCATGCGCCGCGAGCCCGCGTAAACAATCCCGCTCTCTCCGGCGAATGCGCGCGCAATCTCAAAAACTTGCCGGGCGGGCTTCTTTTTGGGCCGAACATGGTAACTTAGATTCGGGCGATTGAAACTGGCTTGAAAAACCTGCGGCGACGCCAGGTGCAACTGCGCGGCGATGTCTGCGCGCACCCGTTCGGTCGCCGTGGCAGTGAGGGCCATGAAGGGCACCCCGCGCAGGCGCTCGCGCAAAGCCGAGAGCTGGCGGTATTCCGGACGAAAGTCATGCCCCCATTGGCTGATGCAATGGGCTTCATCCACCGCCACAGCGGCGACGCCCCAGCGCACCAGATCCTCGGCGAAGCCCTCCGCCATGACGCGTTCGGGGGCAGCGTAGAGCAACCGGTAGGTCCCTTTTGCCAAGCCTTCCCGACGCCGCCGCGTCTCCGCCCCATCAAGCGAAGAGTTCAGAAAGGTCGCCGCCACACCTGCCGCCGTGAGCGCATCAACCTGATCCTTCATCAGGGCGATCAAGGGGGACACGACGAGCGTCGGCCCGTCGCGCAGAAGCGCGGGCAACTGGAAACAGAGTGATTTCCCCGCTCCTGTGGGCAGGATCACCACCGTGTCCCGGCCCGCCAACGAAGCCTCCATGATCTCCCGCTGCAGGGGCCGGAAACCATCGTAGCCAAAATAACGCTTCAACCCTTCGGACAACGACAGCGCAACCTTCATTCCTTCGATCCAAGGGTCTGCTGAAGCTGTTTCAAGCGGAAAGGAACCCGCCGCGCCCCCCTTTTCTCTTACTACCGTGCGCTCTTGAACTCCGCCACCAGCCCGGTCACCGTCGATTTGGCGTCGCCGTAGAGCATCCGGGTCTTGTCGAGGAAGTAGAGTTGGTTGACGAGGCCGCTGAAGCCCGCCCCCTTGCCCCGCTTGAGCGCGAAGACGGTGCGGGCGTGGTGCGCGTTGATGATGGGCATGCCGTAGATGGGGCAGTTTTTCTCTGTCACCGCCGCCGGGTTCACAACGTCGTTTGCCCCGATGACGATGGCCACGTCAACCGTGCCCATGATGGGGTTGACGGCCTCCATTTCGCAAAGCTGTTCGTAGGGCACATCGGCTTCCGCGAGGAGCACGTTCATGTGTCCGGGCATGCGCCCGGCGACCGGGTGGATGGCATAGCGCACGGTCGCGCCGTTGGCTTCGAGGAGATCGCCGAGTTCCTTCACGGCGTGCTGGGCCTGCGCCACCGCCATGCCGTAGCCGGGAATGATGACCACACTGGAGGCCGCTTCGAGGACGTAGTAGGCATCTTCCAGCGAGGCCGCTTTCATCTCGCCGGTGATGGTGTCGCCGCCCGCGCTCTCTTCCACTGCGCCAAACCCGCTGAAGAGCACATTGGGCAGGGAACGGTTCATCGCCTTGCACATGATGATGGTGAGAATGAGCCCGCTGCAACCCACGAGTGCGCCAGCCACAATGAGCACGTTATTGAAAATAACAAAACCCGCCGCTGCCGCCGCCAGTCCCGAGAGGCTGTTGAGCAGCGCGATGACCACCGGCATGTCGCCCCCACCGATGGGCAGGACCGCGAGGATGCCGAGGAGCAGCGCCCCCGCGATGAGCCCGAGGAAGAGCCCGTAGACCGTCGTCGAAGCCAAAATGCCGGAGCCGAGGACAAACCCGGCAAAGGCCACCAAAATGGCCAGTAAAAGCAGGCTGTTGACGATGCGCTGCGCGGAAAACACGACCGCCTTGCTCCCGAATTTTCCCGAGAGTTTGCCCCAGGCGAGGATACTCCCTGTGAAAGTCATCCCGCCGATGGCCACGGCGAGGGCAATGGCCAGCCAAGTGAAGGTGGGCACCACGGGGTTGTGGAAAAAATAAACCGGCGCGGAAAGGTGGAGAATCTTTTCCAACTCGGCCCAGCCCACGAGAAGCGATGCAAGCCCCCCGAAGCCATTGAAGAGCGCGACCATCTCCGGCATCGCCGTCATGCGCACAAGGCGCGCAGCGAGCACCCCAATGATCGCTCCGAGGGCGAGCCCCGCGGCGATCCAGGTGTAGGCCAAGCCCGACTGCGCCAGCGTCGCGACGATGGCGATCAGCATCCCGAGGGCACTCAGACGATTACCCGAGCGGGCCGTCTCCGCCCGCCCGAGCATCTTGATCCCGAAAACAAAGAGGATCGCGGCGACGATATACGCGAGATTGGTGAGAGCGGGGCTCATTTGTGATCGTCCCCTTTCTTCTTGAACATCGCCAGCATACGGTCGGTCACGAGGTAGCCCCCCACGACATTGATCGTGGCGAGCACGAGCGCGAGCATACCGAGCACGAGGGCCATCGAGCCTTCGGTGAGGTTGACGGCGAGAATCGCCCCGACGATCGTGATGCCGCTGATGGCATTGGAACCGGACATCAAGGGCGTGTGCAGTTGCGACGGCACTTTGTTGATCAGCTCGAAGCCCAGAAAGGCCGCAAGCGCGAGGATGAAGAGCAGGAGAACAAGGTCCATGGTGGGAAAGAGAGCGTTGAATCTATATCAGGAGGCGGTGCTGTCGGCAGTGTCGGCAAAACGCGGATGAATGAGCCGGCCGCTGTGGCTGAGGAGGCATCCGGCGAGGATTTCATCGTCGAGGCGGTAGGCGAAGGCCTTGGCCCCGGCGTCCCAAAAGTGTTCGAGGAAAGCCAGGAGGTTGGCCGCATACATCGCGCTGCTGTCGCGGGCTACGGTGGCTTCCAGGGCCATGTCTCCCATAATCGTCACGCCGTTTGGCGTGACCACGGTCTCGCCCGGTCGGCTGCCTTCGACATTGCCCCCGGCACCGGCGGCCAGGTCGACCACCACACTCCCCGCCTGCATCCGGTCGAGCATCGCCTGTGTGACCAGTCGCGGAGCGGGACGCCCGAAAAGCTTGGCCGTGGTGATAACGAGATCACTCTGCGCGCAAATCTTCGCCATGCCCTCGCGCTGCCGCTCGACCTGCTCCGGCGTCAGCTCAGTCGCATACCCCTGCGCGGACTGACCCGTCTCGCCGAGATCGATCTTAACAAACTTCGCTCCCAGCGAACGCACCTGTTCCTCCACCACCGGGCGGGTATCAAACGCCTCCACCCTTGCGCCGAGGCGCTTTGCGGTGGCAATCGCCTGCAAGCCCGCCACTCCCACGCCGATAACAAATACACGCGCGGGGGAGAGGGTTCCCGAAGGCGTCATCATCATGGGCAGGATGCGCCGGAGCCGACCGGCCCCATGGACCACAGCGGCATAGCCCGCGAGATTGGCCTGCGAGCTGAGCGCGTCCATCTTTTGCGCCAGGGTCGTGCGCGGCATCATTTCCATGGAGACCACATGTACTCCGGCCGCCGCCAAGCGACGCAGCCGATCTGTCTGCCGGAAGGGATCGAAGAACCCCGCGTAGAGCGTCCCCGGGCGAAAGAGCGCTTCTTCCGCACCGGAAGCGTGCTGAACGTGCCACACCATGTCGGCGGCAGCAAGGGCGGCGGAGCGGTCCGTGAAGACCTCTGCGCCGGCCTCACGGTAGGCCGCATCCGGAAAATCCGCCGCAGCACCGGCACCACTTTCCACACGCACCGTGAGGCCAAGCTGGCAAAGTTTGGATACAACCGGGGGGATCACGGCCACACGCCGTTCTCCGCCCGCTTCTTTCAGGGCGACTAGGTTCATTAAGGGTTTTCGAGGGGAGAGATCAACGGCACACTCACAGCGGCGAAGGCCACCGGCGGAAGAACCGTTTGCAGAATTCAAACGGCTCTTAAAGAACTGCTGTCCGCAAAGTGCAAGACCTCCTTTATCGGAAAAAGATAAAGCGACACACCCTTCTTCGCGCTTGACCTGTTCGCTCCAAGTTGCGACCTTCCGCGCTTTCCCACTCACATGCGGGCGTAGTTTAGTGGTAAAACCCCAGCCTTCCAAGCTGGTGATGGGGGTTCGATTCCCCCCGCCCGCACCATTCCCGCCGGCCTGCTTCAGCAGTGCGAAACGCTCTCCTTCCTGCCCCAGCCGCAGTCTTTTTTCCGGAGGTCATTTGAGATGCGGCCCCACCCTTTTAACCGCCACGGCACTGCGGCTCCTCCGAAATTTCCTTGACCGGAAAAGCTTGTTCAGAAAATTTTGAACACCCTCTTTTTTTCAAGCCAGTGACAAAATCAACCGCAGCCTCAGCCGACCCCGAGTTGCCTACCGAGGGAGCCTCGCCGCTCCTGCCGGGAACCTGGGAGGGCGAGATTGTCGACCTTTACACACACCTCGCTCAGGCTTTTTCGCTCCCGAAGTCGGTTGGGGCAATTTTTGGGATCATTTTCGCCTCCCCCACCCCGCTCTCTCTTGACGACGTCGTGGAGCGCTTGGGCATCTCAAAAGGCTCAGGAAGCGCGGGGCTGAAACTCCTTCAGCGCGTGGGGGCGATCAAGTCAACCTTTCTACCGGGCGACCGCCGGACACGCTACACCCCGGAGACCTCCCTGCGCCGCCTGCTGATCGGCCTTTTGCAGGAGACGGTCGCCCCGCACCTGCGCCAAAGCGCACAACGCCTGGAAACCCTTCCGGCCCTCCTGGAGGAACATTCGGCAGAAGAACGAAAGATCCTCGAAAGTCGCTTGCGCGCCCTTTCTGCCTGGGAGTCGAAAACCCGCCGCCTGCTCCCGTTCGCCCTCGCTTTTCTCGGTAAACCACTGAAGAAACAAGGCTGACTGCGGATGGATGAAGGCAGAGGAAAGGTGAACGAAGATTGGTTTTGCCCCTTCCGGGGGGCATGCGACCAAGGGCGGTAGCGTAATGACGCAAAAACATTCACCTTGCGGGCAAAGCCTCTATCCGCCGTCCGCAACAAGCCGTGTCGCGACGTCCATCGCTTTGCGCCCAACATCTCAAATCTGAGCACCGGGCCGCAGGCGTCGAATGCTTTGCGCCCCACCATTCCATGCGCACACTTCTGCATTCCCCGCTGAGTTGGCTTCTCTTCGCAAGCTTTCTCCTTTGGCTTTGGACCACTTGGCGCACATTCTGTGTCTCCGGGGAGACGGCGGGCAACGAAGCGAGGCCAAAGGCCACCACACCACCGACCGCCACCCGGGTGCAAATTTCCGCCCTTGCACTCGCCGCTTTCCTCACTCTCTGGCTTTTCGTTTTCGCCATCTCGACACCCCTGGGAAGCGATACCCTGAGACGCACGTTGACCACCCATTGGCGCGTGCCGACGGATTTTTCCCCCGATTACATCCTCGTCGCGGCGATGGGATATGTGCCCAGTGGCGACCACGGTGCCGATGTTCTGCGTGCCGGAACAGCCGCCCGCATCGCCGAAGCGGCCCGATGGTGGGAGAAGCACCCCCACGCTGCACTGGTGATGCAGGGTTCAAGTGGTCGTCCCGAACTCGGCGAGGACCACCAGGGCCGCCTCATGAAGCGTTTCGCCACGGCTTACGGCGTTCCCGCCGAACAGATTCTCCTCGAATCGCACTCCCGCAACACCCGCGAACACGTAAAATACTTCCTCGAATCCGAGGGTATCACGACGGCCACCCCTATTGGCGTTGTCACGTCCGATTGGCACATGCGCCGCACCGCCCGCGAGTTTCAAAAATCCTTCGAAAATGTTCACTTCCGCGCCACCTACTCGCCCGTCGTACGCGGCCTGAGTGCGCGCAACTGCCTTCCCCACGAAGAGCACCTCCACAACAGCGCGCTCTACATCCGTGAGTGGATTGCTTCGTTTTACTACCGATTCCGGCGGCCGTAAAGAAGGCATTCTTTTCTCCCCATGTTTTCCATTATCATTCCGGTTGGACCGGGCCGCGATGCCCGAACGGCCCTCGCCTCGCTACCGGATGCCGGCCTATCGCCGGAAGACGATGTGGTGGTTGTGGGAGATGGTCACCGGGTAACGATTCCCGGTAAACTCTCTCCATTCCAAGTGCAGAGCGGTGCCACCGAGGTCCCCATGGGTGCCAACGCCGTCCGTAACAAAGGAGTGCGTATGGCCCAAAACCCGGTGCTCTGTTTTCTGGATGATGATGATGCCTATGTGCCGTGCGCCCTCCATCGACTCAAGGAAGCGATTCAAAGGAATCCGGCGGCGGAAGCATGGTCTCTGTCGTGGCGGTTTGCCTCCGGGCGTCGCCAATGGACGTTCAGGCGACCCGCCATTTTGACAAACAACCTCATCCGCAAACGAAACATCGCCGGCGGTTGCTCAAGCCTGGTGGTGAGGAAAAACACTTTTGAGGCGGTGGGAGCCTTTGACGAAGCGATGTCCGCGATGCAGGACTGGGATCTCTGGCTCCGTCTCTCCGTCGCTACTCCGATCAGCGTCGTCCAGCCTCCCGTTGTCATCTACAACGATCATTTCGGTCCCCGCATCTCCACCAACCTGCCGGCTCGTATCGCCGGCCTCGAAAGGCTTTTGGCCAAACACGGATCCCAGTGGCCCGCCTCTGTCACAGCTTTCCATCGAGCCCGTCTCGCCTGTGAACGGTGTCGCCTCGGCTCGGGTAAACGGACTGGGATCTTCCAGGCGGCCGCTCCCTTCGCTTCGGTCTTCTTCTTCGCCAAGAGCTTTCGTCGCTGAGTCCTCAAAATGCGCATCCTGCAGATCGTTCCCCTTCACGACAGCTACCGCGTCTTTCTCAGAGACCTGCGGGATGCCCTTGTCGTCAGTGGGCATGAAGTCCATACGCTTTGTCGTATCGGCGCCGGCAATACAAGGCGGTTTGCCGAAGACGGGGATCCCGGTTGTATCCATTTTCTTCTACCGCGGGGGGCCCATCCCCTCGGCCACTTTCTCGCCGCCCTTCGTCTTCGCAAGGTCATCCGCCGCCTCCGTCCGGATATCGTCCACGCCCACTTCTCCTCCGCCATTCTCACGGCGGCCGTAGCCCGGTCCATGGGTCGGCTGGAGACCCGGTGGTTGGCCACCTTCCAAGGTCTCCAATTCCCCCTCGCCACCGGCTCGCGCAAAGCACTCCTTCGCCGGGCCGAGGCCTTTGCCGCGTGCCGAATGGATGCTGTATGGGTCTTGACCCAAGACGATGCCGCCGCCCTCGAAGTAGCGGCTGCGGGTGCCCGCGTGCAAGTCCAGCAGTCCCCCGGCTTCGGCTGTGCTGACCGTTTTCTCGACACACCCCTTCCGGCACCCGGGGAGCGCGCGCGCCTGCGGCGTGAAGCCGGCTTTGGAACCGAAGACACCGTTTTTATTTTCATCGGCCGCCTCGTTGCCTTCAAGGGCTTTCACCTCGCCGCCCGCGCTTTCGCCGCTGCTGCGCGGGACAATCCGTATTTTCGCTGGATCGTCATCGGCGAATTAGATCCGCTCCACCCTTCCGGACTGAGCGAAGGGGAGTGGCAAACCTTCCTTCATCATCCGGCTATTTCCTGGCTGCGCACCCAGGATGACGTGCTGCCCTGGCTGGATTGCGCCGATGCCATGCTCTTCCCGACCAGCCGCGAGGGCATGCCGGTGAGTGTCATGGAGGCCCTCGCCCGCCGTTTGCCGGTCCTCACGCAGAATGTCCGCGGCTGCCGCGAGCTGATCACCGAGGGCGTCAATGGCCACTTCTTCGAGGCCCCCAGGGTGGAAGCCGTCACAGACGTTCTCAAAACGTTCCGGCCCTTCCGGCCCACTTCGCCGGTCGACCACCTCCGCCGCTCCCGCTGGATTGCGGAGATGCGGGAGGCTTATGGGGGGATGGCGAATGGCTGATGGTTCAGTTTTCAGCGTTCACTGTTCAGCGTTTTGTGGTTCCGCCGGTTTTCACGTCTCCGGCGAACTTCCACCAAAACCGGCCCGCATCGCTCGGAACGAAACCGATCAACGCTGAATGCTGATCAGTCATTGAAGCTTTGCTGCCCACATCAAAAACCAGCATTTGCGTAATCGCTACCCTCTTCGAGATTCCCCGTAGCCAGCCTCGCAAGAGGGTGGATTTCCTGTTCGAAAAAACCCGGCCTTCCGGTCCACGCTTTGGCAAGCGCGGCTACGACAGAAAATCAGCCATCGGCCATCAATCATCAGCTATTATTCATTAGTCGAACACCGGACACCGAACGAAAATTCTCCATGCCCCTGCTCTCCATTCTCACCGTCATCAAACCGCCCGCTGAGGGGATGGCGACAACCCTGGCCTCGGTCGAGCGGGAATTCGGGGAGGCCGGTGACGCGGAATTCATCGTCAAGGAATGGATACCGGATGGGGACGACCGGGGCGAACCGGCGCTCGCAGCGGTCGAAGCCGGGGCCGGTCGTTTGATGCGCAGGTGCCTGCGTGCGCCCGACGGGGGCGTTTTCCACGGTATGAACCAAGCTCTCGCCGCCGCGACAGGCGATTGGATCGTCTTCCTCAATGCGGGCGATTGGTTTGCCGATGGGGCTGCCGCCGCCTTCCGGGAAGCCACCACCCGGCATCCGGGAGCGGATTACCTCTACTTCGACGGAGTCACGGTCGATGCCCGCGATGGCCGCGAGTTTCTCCGCCAAGCCCCGGATACCGTTCGCCTCAACGATTTCCTGCACCGTGTGCCCATCCTGCATCCCTGCCTGTTTGTGCGGCGAACAGTTCTTGTCCGCCTTGGCCTCGATCCGGCCATCGATCTCGCGGCGGATTTTGATCTCATGGTACGCCTCGTCGCGGGGGGATATCCGGGCAGACGTATTCCCCGTATCGGGGCCTTCATCGTCTCCGGTGGCCTGAGCGAGCAGCGCCGCGTGCGGGCCTTCCGGCAGGCGAACCGTTCCCTGCGGCGGAACGCCCCGACCTTAGCCTTCCGCCTTCGTCTCCTCGCCGCTTTCCTTCGATTTCTCCTTATTCATACCCTCATCGTTTACGTCATCCGCCCGCTTCCTTTCCTCCGCCGCCGCGCCCGCGCCCGCACCGGCGGCCAGCCGGCAGGAACGTATTCGGGTAAAACGGGACGGCTTCCCGGTTGAAGAATTTATCGTATTCTGCTTACAGCCCATCGCTCCTTTATCCAAACACCTCCGGCCAAGAGAGGTCCTTTCCACGATCATCGATGCACGTCATCCAGCTCATGCGCAAGCCGCAGACCGGCTATCACAGTTTCGAGCGGCTTTTTTCCGATATCCGCAAGGCCATGCCCGCCGGGGTTTCCGTGCGCCTGGTGCATTCGCCCTTTCATAGCCGCGGCCTCTTTCGGCGGCTCCTCAACTGTATCCATGCTGCCACCCTCCGCGCGGACGTTATCCACATTACGGGCGACATCCATTACCTGGCCCCTGCCCTTGTCGGGCGGCGCGTGGTGCTCACGGTCCATGACCTGGCTCCGCTCCTCGCAAAAAGCGGACTTTCGCGGCGGGTCTTTCGTTTCCTCTGGTACACCCTTCCGCTCCGTACCGTAAAGATCACCACGGCCATCTCCCGCGCGGTGGTGGATGAACTCGTCCGGCACGCGGGGGCGGATGTCGGAAAAATCCGCCTCATCCCCAATTGCTTCGCCCAAGAATTCACGCCTGCTCCGAAGGCTTGGCCCAAAGCACCGGAAAAGACGGTTGCTCTCATGGTGGGCACCCGGCCCAACAAAAACCTCCGGAGAATGGTCAAAGCCCTCAAGGGTTTGCCGGTCGAGGTGCGCATTGTCGGGCAGCTTTCTGCCGAGGAGAGCGCCTGGATGGACTCCACCGGCGTATCCGTCTCCGTGTTGGGCCGCTTGCCTGATGAAGCGCTCCCCGAAGCCTACCGCAGCGCCGATCTCCTTGCCTTCGCCTCCACTTACGAAGGTTTTGGTCTCCCCGTTCTCGAAGCCCAGGCAACCGGTCGACCGGTCCTCACCTCCGCCATTCCCGCTCTGCGCGAGGCAGCTGGAGAGGGTGCGCTGTTCGTTGACCCCCAATCGGTCGATTCGATCCGTCAGGGATTTCAGCGCCTCCTCGAAAACCCCGCCCTGCGCCGCAGCCTCATTGAAAAAGGCTCTGCCAACGTGGCCCGCTACCAGCCGGAGAAAATCGCCGCCATGTATGCGGAGGCGTATCGGGAAGCCGGGGGAGAAATGAGGGCTGAAAGCTGAAGGCTGAAGGCTGAAAGCTGAGGGCTGAAACCTGAAACCTGAGACCTGAATTCTGAACCCATGTCCCTTCTCCACACCCTTCGCCTCGCTGCTGCCGGCCGCCTGCCCGCCTGGACCAAAGCCGCCTTCCTCAAGTTGCGTGAACTTGATGCGGGGCAACGGGCCTTGCCCGATTTTCTCATTATCGGGGCCATGAAGGCGGGCACCACCTCGCTCTTCAATTACCTTTGTATGCACCCGCAGGTCATTGGCTCTGTCCCGAAAGAAATCTTCTACTTCTGCAGCCACCCCGGGCGCGGTGAGCGCTGGTACCGCCGCCATTTCCCCCGCCGCCGCCAGCTCGCCGCCAAAGGTGCCCTCTGTGGTGAGGCCACGCCAACCTATCTCGCCTCCTCCGAGGCACCGATCCGCGCCCATGCCCTTATTCCCCAAGCGAAGTTGCTGGCCCTGCTTCGCGAACCTGCTGCTCGTGCCGTTTCTCATTACCACCACCGCTGCCGTGCGGGCCGCGAGTCACGCTCCGTCGATGAGGTCTTCAGTCCGTCGATGGTCGCGCGCATCGAAGCAGGCTGCCCCGACGGCGAGACCGAAACCCTTCTTTATGAGCGCAGCCTTTACAGCCGCGGCCTGAGGCCATGGCTTGAAGCTTATCCGCGCGACCAGATTCTTGTTCTGGAAGCCGAGACCTTGTTCGCCAATCCGCAGGTGACCGTCAACCGGGTCGTCGAATTCATTGGGCTGGAGCCTTTTTCTTTACCCGCCGCCACCGCATATAATGCCGCAGGAAGCAAGACACCGCTTCCCCAAAGTTTTGATCGTCTGGCCGCTGCTTTTGCCAAGCTCAATCAGGACCTTCCCGCGATGGGCATTTCCTGCTCCTGGTTGAAGAATGGGTGATGGGTCATGAAATGGTGACGGAAAGTGATAGCTGAAACACAATGCCCCACGATCCACTGACGTCCGACCCGCACGACCGGTTTTTCAAGGAAACCTTCGGCCGTGCCGAAAACACGGTGCCCTTCCTGCGCGGAGTTCTGCCCCCGGCCTTGAGCGGCGCTATCGATTGGTCGACGCTTAAGCGCGAGGAAGCGACCTTTCTCGACGAGACCCTCGCACGCCGGGCCTCCGATTTGCTCTTTACGGTGGAGTGGGGCGGATGCCCTGCCTGCCTGTATTGCCTCTTCGAACACCAGAGCCGCAGCGACCCGAAGATGCCCCTCCGACTGTTGCGCTACATGGTGCGCATTTGGGAGCGCTGGGAGCGGGACCAATCACAGGAAAGCCACTTGCCGCTAATCATTCCCGTGGTGCTGTTCCAAGGTCGTGGGGGATGGAAAGCACCGCCTGACCTGCGCGGCTTGGTGCGTGCGCCCCATGAAATGGGCGGGGATTGGGAAGCGTTTGTTCCTGTTTTCCGGTATGCTGTGGTGGATGTGGCTGATCCGGGCACCCGCGACCGTTTCGCCGCTCTGCACGTGGGTTCCATTTTGGAGTTCTTGCGCAGTATCGCCGTTGAGAAAGACGTTTTGCGTTTGGAGGCTGCGTTTGCCGCGCTGACGGATCTTCTACGGTTCCGGGACGACGACCTGGCATACGTTCGGACGGCGCTGACTTACCTCTTCCGGGCTTCCGGAGATATTGACACGCCCGTGTTCCATGAGCATGTTTTGAGGTTGGAAGATGCACGTTTAAGGGAAGAAGCTATGAGTATCGCCGAGATGTTACGCAAAGAAGGCCGCGAGGAGGGCCGCGACGAAGGCCGTGAGGAAGGCCGTGAGGAAGGCCGTGAGGAAGGCCGTGAAGAACGCGGTCAGGAGGCTGTATTGGAGGCGCTCGAGTTGCGTTTTGGGCACCTTCCGGTGGAGGTATCGTCCTCAGTGCGCTCGGTTCGCGGGGCGGTCCGTTTGCGCGACCTGCTCCGCTCCGCCATTCAGGCCCCCTCGCTTGAAGATTTCCGCAAATCGTTGTGATGCCTTGAATGGGCCTTTCGCGCGCTGCTGCCCCAGCCCTGCATACCGCGAATATTCTCGCGAAAGCTTTTCGCGGGGCTAAGGGCGAATGTTGATTTTAGATGTTCGTCGGACGAGCTCCGGTACTCCGAGCCATCCATGAAATCCATAGTTAAAAAAGCCGCCCCTATCCTCGTCACCGGATCGCACCGGTCCGGCTCTACATGGGTGGGGGAGGTGCTCGCCTCAGCGCCCGGCGTGTTTTATGTGCACGAGCCCCTCAATCCGACCTTTTCCCCCCATTACCTCGGCGCGGAGGGCCTTCCCTATTTCTACCAAATTTCGCCGTCCGACGAGGAGGTCTTCCATACTGCCTTCGACCGTCTGCTCTCGGGCCGATTCCCGCGCCTGGACACTCACTTTTTCCGCCCCGAGCGCCGCTACGCCACACGCTACCTTCACGCCGTCACCTTTCGGTGGGCCGCCCTTCGCCGAAAACGCATTCTCCTCAAAGATCCCTTCGCTCTCTTCAACGTCAGATGGATCGAAAGGCATTATGCCACGCGCACTGTTCTCCTCCTCCGGCATCCCTGTGCTTTCGTCGCTTCCTTGAAAGTCAAAAACTGGACCTTTGACTTTCGCCAATGGACAGAGCAACCCACCCTTCTGGAAGGCCCCCTCGCCTCCTTCCGACCGCAGATCGAGGCCGCCGCCCTCCAGCCTCCCGACATCGTGGAGCAAGGTTGCCTCTTGTGGAATTGCCTCACCCGCGAAACCCTTGCCCTCAGCAAAGACAACCCGGAGCAACGCCTCCTTCGTCGCCACGAGGACCTCTGCACAGACCCCGAAACAGCCTTTCGCAAACTCTTCCACGAACTCGACCTTGCCTGGACACCCTCCACCCAACGCTTTCTCTTGCGGGAAGCCGTCTCCTCCGGTCGCCCCCGTGAAAACCTCCTGACCTCATGGAAGCAGCGCCTCGACGCCACCGAGATCCGCCGCGTACAAACCGCAACCGCCCCCCTCGCCGAGAGCCTTTACCCCGCATAGCGAGCGTTCAGGGTTCACGCGGTTATTTTGGGGAAGCTCTGACATTGACAGCGACACGCTCTTCAATAGCTTGAATTGAGATGTCGTTTGCCGAGGTAAAGTCCGAAATAGACACCTTATCCGAGGGAGATCAGGAGAAACTTTCTGCCTACCTGACATTTTTGAAAGTGCAGCGGGCCCCTTCTTTCAGGCGGGATTTGAAGAAGAGTGTTTCAGACCGGGACCCGGAGAACTGGGTTGTTGCCGAAATTCCAGATCGATACCGGCGTCCGTGAAGCCCTACACCGTTCTTTTTGCCGTTGATCATCCGCTTCGCGAAGTCAAGGTCCCGCGTTTTTTGCAATCCGATTGATCCAGACGAAACCACGTCCCGTCTGGACCCAATCGGGTGGGGGCAACCGGTTTCTCCTATTGTCCGTCTCAACGGCGAACGCTGAACGCCGAACGTATCAACGCTGAACGCTGAACGCTGAACGTAACGGGCACTGAAAACCGAACACCCAAAATTCCCCCTTGACCTCCCCCTTTTGTTCAGAATTTTCTGAACATAGTTGGGTGCGACCGATCCAACCCAGTTTTTCCTCCCGAAAATCGGGTTTGCCGCCCACCCGGCGCACCCGACCAAGGGCGGCAGCGTGGGAGCAAAGACGGACCCGCACGCGGAAAACTCCCTTTGCCCGAGAGCCCGGCGGCCTATGTTGCCTCCCGCGTGCAATGGTCCGGTTTTCACTACCTCCCCCTTGAAGACGCCGACATTGCGGCCATGGCGGATCTACCGGCACCGCACCGGGATCCCTTTGATTGGCTCCTCATCGCGACGGCCCGGCGCCGCTCCCTCCCCCTCATGAGCCGCGATGCCGTCTTTAAGCAATACCCCCTGGAAGTGGTGTGGTGAAGCCCTGCCCGGTTTCTATTTGAGTAGCTGCGCTTGCCAAAGCGTGGACAAAACGTGGAACGAGCGGGTTTCTTCTAGGAGGGTCCACCTTCTTGCGAAGCTAGCTACGGCAAATCGAGCCAAGCCCCCCATCCGTTCCATCCATGAAATCCATGGTAAAAAGAGAGGACCCTGGATCACATAGATTTCATCGATATTCCGGCCCAAAAGTGCGGAGCAAGAGATCCGCGTAAATCCGCGTAATCCGTGGTGAAGAAAGCCCTTCAAAGGGCCCACAGCTCTGCATCATTGAACCGCAAAGAACGCCAAGACCGCAGAGGCTGGCCAATTTGGAATTTCGAATAGCGGTTGTCGAATGATCGAAGTAGCTACGCACCGCCAAAGCGTGGAGCGAATTTGAAAGGCCCGTTTCCTTCGGAGCGGGGGTCCACCCTCTGGCGAGGCTGGCTACGCGGATCGGTCGCAGCCATGCTTGCCAAAGCGTGGAGCGAAGCAATTTCGATTGGCGAATTTCGGATCTTCGGAAATTTCCGTGGAAAGGAATGTCTATGGGTGTGTGGGTGTGAACGACGCAGATATCATGAAGGCAAAAGATACGGGTCCGCAAGCCCTCTTGACTTAGGTCGATTTCCTTTCAAACTTAGTCTAATGCTGAAAATCAATATGCACGAGGCCAAAACCCACTTGTCGCGGTATGCGCGGCGGGTAAAGGCAGGCGAAACGATCTTGCTGTGTGACCGCAATGTTCCCTTTGCCGAGCTTCGTCCGCTTCAGCCGCCGTCCACCGGGAAGCGGACCTTGGGCATGGATGCGGGACGGATCGCCTTGAACCCCGACTGGGACACGCCCGTGACAAACGCAGAGGTGACGGGCCTCTTCGGGCTGGATAAAAAAGATGGAGATCCTGCTTGATACCCATGCGGCGCTCTTCGCCTGGATCGAGCCGGAGAGTTTGTCGCCGCGGGCGAGAGGGATTCTCGAAGATGCGGCCCATACGATTTACTTCAGCCAGGTTTCCCTATTCGAGATCGCGATCAAACACCGCATCGGAAAACTCCCTTTGCCCGAGAGCCCGGCGACCTATGTTGCCTCCCGCGTGCAATGGTCCGGTTTTCACTACCTCCCCCTTGAAGACGCCGACATTGCGGCCATGGCGGATCTACCGGCACCGCACCGGGATCCCTTTGATTGGCTCCTCATCGCGACGGCCCGGCGCCGCTCCCTCCCCCTCATGAGCCGCGATGCCGTCTTTAAGCAATACCCCCTGGAAGTGGTGTGGTGAAGCCCTGCCCGGTTTCTATTTGAGTAGCTGCGCTTGCCAAAGCGTGGACAAAACGTGGAACGAGCGGGTTTCTTCTAGGAGGGTCCACCTTCTTGCGAAGCTGGCTACGGCAAATCGAGCCAAGCCCCCATCTATGCCATCCATGGAATCCATGGTAAAAAGAGAGGACCCTGGATCACATAGATTTCATCGATAATCCGGTCCAAAAGTGCGGAGCAAGAGATCCGTGTAATCCGTGGTCATAAAGTCACCCCGGAAAGCCGACAGCTCTGGATTTTTGAACCGCAGAGAACGCTGAGGACGCAAAGGCGCACGCTCTGTGGAAGCGGTGTCCCGCCGCTTCATGACCGGTAACACGCGATCCGTCGGAAGACTCTGCCGACATTGTAGAGGAACCCTGACCACCAAACGCCCCTGTCCGTGGAACGGCACCATGGCCTTTCGGTCCGCCATCCATCTGCTTTTCTCTTGCGAACGAAGGTCTCTGGAGCAAACTCTCCAAGTTAGCTAGACAATGAAGTCCCGGCAACAAAATCTCACCATGAAGGTCTTGAAGGGCCCGTTGCAGGAATCCCGCGCAGAGAGCATCTGGGCTCGATTCGACCGCCTTCAGCGGAGTCTGCGGCCCCTGCGCAAAGGGCGTCAAATTGCCCCCGGCATTCATTATGGCCGGCGTTGAGTCCGGGCCGCGGGATCCGGAATCGGGGGATCTCCTCAAGATCTGTGCTGCCCTCAACAAAGCGGGTGCCCGGTATGTTGTCATCGGCGGCATGGCCATGGTCATGCACGGGTTCAACCGGGGAACGGAGGATATAGATCTCCTCGTCGACCGAACCGTCGACAATTTAATGCGCCTGCGGGAAGCCCTCTCGATTTTGCCCGATAATGCTGTGCGTAAAGTCCGCGACACCGATATCGAGGAATACGGGGTCGTTCGTGTCGCTGATGAGGTTGTGGTGGACTTGA
>JAFIGE010000109.1 GCA_020831585.1 Opitutales bacterium
GTTTCCGCAGTGTAATCGTGGAGGCGGATACGGCGGCGCAAAGAATGGTGGCGGCCTACATCGACTTGAACCCGGTGCGGGCGGGTCTGGTGGAGGACGCGGGTGCCTATGCTTTCAGCGGTTTTGGGGAGGCTTGCTCGGGTGGCTCGGCCGCGCGGCGGGGGATCGCCCGGATCGAGGGCAAGATGACCTGGACGACGAAATGGCACGAGCGCTACCGTGCGCGTTTGTGCAGCCGGATGGGGCCGGGAATGCGGTCTCGCGGGGGAGACGTTGGGAGGTCTTCCGGGGAAGCTGAGGGTGAAGATGGGCAATCGGCCGTTGTAACCGAAGGATCGGGGCTTCTCTCGAAGATCCGTGCTTTCAGTGAAGGCTGGGTAATCGGGTCGGTTGCGTGGGTGGAGAGCTTCTGCGCAACCAACGGCCGGTTGGGCTTTCGGAGGGGGAGGAAGGCCCAACCGGTTCTTGGGGACGGCGGGGTGGACCTCACGCAGGTCGCGACTGCCGCGAAACGACGCTGAAGACGAAAACAAGAAGCAAGTTCATTTGGTTCTCCCCGTGTTGTTGTGAAGAAGCCTTGGCCGGTCGGAGTTTATCTGATGAGGGTGGGCGATGAGGGCGACAGCTGAAGGTGAAGAGGGCATTGTTCATCCGGCTTGCGCTTGAATCCCTAAGCTGTCGATATGGGAACGATGCGAGTTTGGCAATGGTTGGTAAGCAGCGCGGTTTTTTTTGTGGCTTTCGCTTCATTCGGTCGGGGAGCTGAAGCTTTATCGGCGGAGCAGGTGTTCATGCGCTCCACAGAGGCCCTTTTGCGCGGGGATACCGCTATCGATTTTGGAGCATTTCGAGAAGCATACGCCCTTTCCCAGCCCTACCGGATCATGGAAATCACGCGATTGAAAGCTCAGGCGGATCTTGCCTTCCGCATGGAGGAGTGGGGGGAAGCAAGCCGTCTGGCGGTGGAGATCATTCGCCTCAACCCCACTTTTGCCGAAGCGCACATGCTTCTGCGGAGCCTTTACCTTGAGGTGGGTGAAGCGGAGGAATCTTCCTTTCATTACACGGTGGCCCGTGGCTTGGTCGATTCCATCCTTGAATCCGGTGATGGTTCCGAGAACCGCCCTTTCATCGTGGTGGACGATGCCGAAGTGCGCCTCCTCCTGCGTCTGCACAGTTGGGGTGAACGAGCCAGTAGCCGTTCCGTGGGTCGTGGGCGGCAGGATGCCCGGTTGGACGTGGTGGGTCCAGGGGGCGCACGTACTGTGTGGTTTCGCTTTCTGCGTCCGCTTGTCGAGGCGGAACCGGAGGACGAAGAGGACGAGGACGATTTCTAGCCGAACTTGTTGCGCTTGCGAACAATTCACGGGCACTTGCCGACCAGCGCCGGGGGTTGAAGGTAACGTAGCGGCCTCCGGCCCTTGGGGCCGGGGATATTGCACTCAATTTCGGGCACCGGCGTGTGCTTCACCGACAAAGAGCACGGGGGGCACGCGATGAGTCGCTTTTGCAGTGGCGATCTGAAGGATGCGGATCTTCTCCCGGTTTTGATGAAACCAGCTTTGCACGGCAGCGAATTCTTCTTCGCCACCCGGATGGCCCCGATAGGCAACGACAACCAGACGGCCGCCCGGCGCGAGAAAAGTGGCGAGCGTATCGAGTGCGCGGAGTGTGGACGCTTTTTCCGTGATGATCGCTTTTGCTCCGCCCGGGAGATAGCCCAGGTTAAAAATGACCGCCCGAATTCGACCGTGTGCCTCGGCAGGCAGGTTTTTGCTCAGGTCCGCATGGTCGCTCTGGAAGAATTCGACGTTGTCGGTGAGTTTTGCTTCGACGAGGCGCGCGTGCGTCGCATCGAGGGCGACCCGCTGCCTGTCGCAGGCAAAGACGCGCCCGCCCGGTTGCACAGCATCCGCCAGGAAAGCGGTGTCATGGCCGTTGCCAGCTGTGGCGTCGACCACCCAATCGCCCGCAGCCAAAACTGCGGAAAGGGCTTTGTGAGCCGCTTGTGTGGCCGAGAACGCAGGAATCTCCGTAATCGGCAAAAGGTCCATGGGGTCAACTTCCCGACGCACGGGAACGGTCGCGCGGGGCCACCGGGGTGAACTCCCATCGTTCGGTTTCCTCATTCCAGAAGACATCGGCGTCGTCGGGAACGTGCTCGATGCGTCCGGTATTTCGGTTAAAGGCGCGGTTGCGGTCGCGGTTAAACTCAAACTGCTCCCGGCGGCGGGCGTCTTCGTTTGCGCGCGTGACGGCCCCCAAATACTCGCCAGGCGCGATATCTCCGCGGACGAGAGACCCGGTCGGCGACTCCCGCCAGCCGTCTCGGACGGTCTCCGATAGGCTGGTGCATCCCGCCGTCCCAGCGGCAAGAAAAATAACGCATCCGACCCGCGCGAGAAACACTTTCATAAGAGGGATTTCTAGCATCGGGAGGCTGCTTGGCAATGGCATATGCGAGCGATTTTTTCCGGAAGCCATTGACAGGCATGGAAGATGCGTAACCTTTGGCAGCTTTTGCGTTCTGTTCTCTGCCAGGTTTGGATTCGGACTTAATTCTTCGTCATGGCGTTAGCCCTTATCATTGCAGTCTTTCTCCCTCTCATCGCGGCTTTTCTCATCCCTCTCGCGGGGGCCGGGATGGGCCGCCGGGTGCAGCTATTGGCGATGCCATTCCCGCTGATTTCCTTTGGTTTGATCCTCTGGTGCGCCTTTCAGCATGAGTCCGGCACGCAGGCCTTTTTAGAGGTGGCGACCTGGGTGCCCAGTTTGGGCTTGGATCTGGTTTTTCTCGTCGACGGCCTCAGTTTGTTCTTCGGAATGGTCGTGAGCGGGGTGGGGGTCCTGATTTTTTGGTATGCGGGAGCCTATTTGGACGACCATTACGAGGAGCATAACCGCTTTTACGCCTATCTCCTGCTCTTTATGGCGGCCATGCTGGGAACGGCGTTTGGGGGTAACTTGTTGCTGCTCTTTATCTTCTGGGAACTCACAGGCATCTCATCCTTCCTGCTGATCGGCTTTCTGCACGGCACCAAGGAGGGGCAGACCGGCTCCCGCATGGCTCTTTTGACAACCGTCTTCACGGGCCTGGTGCTCCTTGCGGGTGTGGCCTTGTTGGGGATGCAGGTCGGAAGCTGGCACATGCGGGATATTCTCGCTGCGGACCTTTCGCTTGTCGATGGCGGGCTGGCCGCCGCCATCCTCATACTCTTTGCCGTCGGTGCATTTGGCAAATCCGCTCAGGTTCCTTTCCATTTCTGGTTGCCGAACGCGATGTCGGCTCCCACGCCGGTAAGCGCCTACCTTCATTCGGCGACGATGGTGAAGCTTGGCGTCTTTCTCACCGCGCGGGTTTTCGGTGTCTTCAGCGAGATGGACCTGTGGGCACCGCTGATGGCCGGGGTGGGCTTCACCACTCTTTTGGTGGGTAGTATCTTTGCCTTCTTCAGCCACAAGCTGAAGGCCATTCTCGCCTACACGACGGTGGCGATGCTGGGTTTGTTTATCGGATTTTATGGAATCGCCGAGAGTTCCGGTGCGCGCTACGATTTCATGCACATTCTCAATCACACCGCCTACAAGGGCTGTTTGTTCATGGTGGTGGGAATTATTGATCACGCTACGCACATTAAAGACATCCGCCATCTTGGAGGGCTTTGGAGACGGATGCCTTTACTGGGCTTCATCTCGGTCGTTGCCGCCGCCTCGATGGCGGGCATTCCGCTCACCTCCGGATTTGTGAGCAAGGAATACATCCTCACGGAGCTTTACCGTTTCATGGAAAACCCGACCGGACTGCCGGGCTGGCTGCCACTGGTTTTTTCCATCATCGCTTTCACTTTCATGGCGGCCCTGTCGATCCGCTTTGTCTGGCATATCTTTTTCCGTCCTGAACCGGAGGGAGTGGCTGAACATTTTCACCACCCCGGCCTGATGATCCATCTGCCGCCTTTGGTTCTGGTGGTGCTGACGCTTGTGCTGGGGATCTTCCCGGTTTTGTATGGTCCCCTTCTGCTTGCCTTGGAGACTCCGGGTCTCACCGCCGCGATGGACCCGGCTTATGTGTTCAAGCTCTGGCACGGGGTGAATACGGAGTTGATCACGAGCCTGTCTGTGCTGGCTTCCGCCATCGTTCTTTACTTCGGGGCGAATGCGGTAAACTGGCGTTGGGAAGGTATTCCGCGCTGGCTCCTGCTGGATCTTGCCTTCAACAAGGGCGTCTATGCTCTGCCCACCGGCGCGAAAAACCTTTCCCGTTTCCTCCGCGCCGAGGCCCCCTTGGATTACATTCCCATTATCGCAGCGACGATTGTCTTTTCGCTTGGCGGTTTTTTCATTCTGCACGCCGAGGTGTTCGCTTTTGATCAGATGATTCCGTTTTTCCTGGAGAGTTTCTATAAGCAACACCTCTTTATCGCGCTGCTCATCACCTTTGCCTCCTTCGGGATCATTTTTGCGCGCCGGTGGACCTCGCAAGTGATCTTTTTGAGCACGGTTGGCTTTCTCATCACGGTCTACTTTGTGATTTACCAAGCTCCGGACTTGGCGCTCACCCAAATTCTCATCGAGGCCGCCACCCTCATTCTCATTCTTCTGCTCCTTGATCGTTTTCCGAAGTCCATCATGCGGGGAGAGCGGAGTCTCCGAATCAGTCGCATTCGGCAATCCATGAATACGGTTGTGGCCATCGGAGTGGGCAGTGTGGTTTTCCTTTTCACCTATGCCGTTCTCCTGCGCAAGGAGATGGACTATATCGGTCAGTATTTCCTCGAAAACACCGTCGAACTGGCCAAGGGAACGAACGCCGTGAACACCGTTTTGGTGGACTTCCGCGGCTTTGACACGCTTTTGGAGATTGCCGTTTTGCTCATTGCGATCCTTGGTTCCATCGGTCTTCTCATGCGCTATCGTCGCAGTTCCGAGGAGATGGAAGAGGGTGAATTTGGGGCAGGCGGATTCGGCATCCATGCCAACGACAACGAGACCACGAAATGAATACGCCGCAAACATCCATCATTTTTTCGCGCGTCGCCCTGGTCGTTTTCTTCATCGCCAACGTGGTGGCGATCTACCTTCTTCTGCGCGGCCACAATTATCCCGGCGGGGGCTTCATCGCGGGCGTGGCGACGGCCGTGTCCATTATCCTCCTCTCGTTTGTTTCCGGCGTGGAGACGCTGCACCGGTTTTTTCGTTTCGACCCGATCCGGATTGCCACCGTTGGCCTGTTGATTGCCGTGATCGCCGGCTGCCTTCCGCTCTTTCTTGGCCTGCCGTATCTGACCACGTTCAACTACAAATGGTATGATGTGCCGGTGATTGGTGAGCTTTATCTCGGCACCCCGCTTCTCTTCGACGTGGGGGTTTATATGGTCGTTGTTGGGGTCGTCGTAAAGACGGTCTTCATTCTCATGACATCGACCTTTAATCTAACCGAGGTGATGAAGGAGGAAGCATCGCTTTATGCGTCGCCGCTCGAAGAGCCGATCGAGGAGCACCCGGTGGTGGGGAGCGATGTTTTCGAAAAGGAAGCCGCCGCCGAGGCGGCGAGGAAAAATCTTAACCGTTGAGGCTCGATCATGTTTCTCGTCAGCTCATTACTCGCCGGTATCCTTTTTGGAGTATCCACCTATCTGATACTTCAGGGTAGCTTCGTGCGCATTTTGTTTGGATTTATTCTCATCGCCAACGCGGCCAATCTCGTCTTCCTGGCGATGATTGGCGACCCGCGGGGCCGCGCCGCGCCCGTGCTGGCGGCAAATGAGGGCTTACCGATGACGGATCCGCTTCCGCAGGCCCTCATTCTCACGGCCATTGTCATCGGCTTTGCCGTGAGCGCCTATTTCCTCTTTCTCTTGTACCGGATCTTCCTCGATTGGAAGACCACGGATGCGGTCGACCTCTTTAAAAAGAGCAAACCCACGGACGTTTAAGCGTGCAGCCATTTTCCGCCATGCAGGTCATTTTTCCACTGCTGATTCCCCTCCTCACCGCGATCCTCGGTCTCCTCGCGATCCGCTCGTCAGCGGGGCGGCGGCTGTTCTTTGCGGCTTCGGCCGGCGGACAACTGCTCTTTTCCCTGTGGCTTCTCGCTTCGGTATTCAGTTCGGGCTCGCAGGTGATGTATTTGGGTGGGTGGTCCGCACCCTACGGTATTGTCCTCGTGGCCGATCCAATTGCGGCCATTATGGTGGTGCTTGTCTGCCTCACGGCGTTTTCATGTATCCTTTATGGATTTCAGGAAACCAGTATCCGCAACGAGCACCCTCTGCGTCTTCCGCTAATTCAGTTCCTCGTCCTGGGGCTCAACCTATCCTTCCTCACGGGAGACCTCTTCAATCTCTTTGTGGCCTTCGAAGTGATGCTCTTGGCATCCTACGCTCTGCTTACTCTGGAGGCCGATGATTGGGACGTGCGCCAAGCTTTCCCCTACTTGGCGATTAACTTGTTCGGCAGTGCCTTCCTTATTGCGCTCTGTGCGTTTGCCTATGGTTTATTCGGGACGCTCAACTTTGCCCATATTGCGGTGCGCGCGCAGGAGATGTCGGGAGAACCGCTCCTTGTAGCCTTCGGGATGTTGGCGATGCTGGTGTTCGGCATCAAAGCGGGTCTCTTTCCCCTCTATTACTGGTTGCCGAACGCTTACCCGATTATGCCGATTGCCCTCGCTGCGCTCTTCGGGGGGATGCTTACGAAGGTAGGGGTGTATGTGCTACTCAGGCTCTTTGGCACCATCCTGCCGCATGACATGGATCTCCTTTATGTGGTTCTCGCCTGGCTCTCTGCGGCGACGATGTTCTTCGGCGTTCTGGGTGCGGCCTCACGGCCTTACATCCGCGGGATTCTATCCTTTCACATTCTCAGTCAGGTGGGTTTCATGATGTTGGCCATCACCTTCATGACACCGTTTGCCTTTGCCGCCGCGATCCTTTACATGGCGCACAACATCATCGTGAAGAGTGGTCTCTTTCTCGTGGGCGGGGCCGTGATGGTTCTGAACCGGACCGACAAATTGGAAAACACGGGCAATTTGTGGGTGCGCACGCCCGTTCTCGGGGTGGGCTTCCTTCTTCTCGCCCTGTCCCTCGCGGGCATCCCCCCGCTCTCCGGTTTTTGGGGCAAATACATGATCATCGTCGCCGGCTTTACGGCGGGTGAATACGTCCTGGTGGCCATCGCCATTGTCACAGGATTGCTCACTCTCTTTTCCATGTTGAAAATCTGGATGGGCTCTTTTTGGCAGAGCAAAGAGTCGGTGCCGGTGGTCACGAGTGACCGTCGCTGGATTCCCATGACCGTGATTGTTGGCGGCCTCACGGTTATCTCACTGATCATTGGCCTGCTGCCCGAGTTTTTTATTCAGATGGCCATGACCGCCGCTGAAGGCCTGCTTGATAAGGACGCATATATTCGTTTGGTTTTGGGGGATCTTCCATGAAAGAACTCATCGTCAATCTTGTCCTGGCCTTGATCTGGCTCTTTCTGAGCACGGATCAGACGGTCTTCGATCTCTTCATCGGGTTCATTGTGGGGTTTGCCGTGTTGGCGGTGTTCCAAACCGTCACGGGCACCACTGATTATGTGCGCCGGGTTTGGGCTTTTGTGCGGTTTGCGGTCATCTTCATCCGCGAGTTCATCCTCTCCAATGTTCACGTGGCCGTTTTTACGCTAACGGTTCCCCGCTCGAAAATGCATCCGGCTTTCGTTGAAGTGGATGTCGCGGGCATGACAGATGCGGAGATCGTCATTTTATCCCAGTCCGTCACCCTCACACCCGGCACGACGGCAGTGGAGGTGAATGCGGAAAAGACCACCCTGCTCGTTCACTTCCTCGATCCCTCCGGAGCCGAAGACAAGACGGCGGACATCCGGAAGAACTTCAAAGAACCCATTCTCTCCTTCATGCGCTGATGGAAATCGCCCTCATAATTGGAAATTTTGCTGTTTTCCTCACCATCGTCCTTGGACTCATCCGGATGATGCGGGGACCAACGGTGGTGGACCGGATCCTCGCCTTCGATATGGTGGCGATCAGCCTGATTGCCCTGGTTGTCCTGCTTTCTTTGCGGTGGTCGACGGCGCTTTATCTTGAGTTGATGCTCATTATCTCGCTCCTGGGCTTCGTCGGGACCGTGGCCTTGGTCTTCTACCTGCAACGCACCTACAACGCTGAAAAAGAGAAGGAAAGACAGGAGGAGGCCCAATCATGAGCATTGACGATATCCTTGTCGCCGCCCTGATTCTGCTTGGCTGCGCTGTCCTTTTAATCTCCGCCATTGGCATCATCCGCCTGCCCGATGTCTACTGCCGCAGCCACGCATTGGGCAAAGGCATGACTCTGGGAATCAGCCTGCTTCTTATGGGTCTATGGCTGTATTTGGGGACAGAAAAAGCCGGCATTAAGGTGCCTTTGGCAATCGCTTTTCAGTTCGCCACCATTCCAGTGGCTTCGCACCTTCTCAGCCGGGTCGCCTACCAGACCGGTATCCCCTTCCACAAGGGCAGCAAGCGCGGCCAAACGACACCCGCCGCCTCCGGTAAGGAGACCGGAGAGTAGACGCAGCCTTCGCCGCTCCCCGCCTTCGATCCCCGGTCCCCTACAGCGTTTCCCGTATTTCCGCCCAGAGATCGCGGTAGGCGCGTGTGGCGGGGGAGCGTCGGTCGAAGGCGGGGAGCGGGGAACGTTAGAGAAAAAAGACACCCACAGGATGGTTACCTCAATCCGACCACATGCCTCAGCGAGGGAGGGAGCCGATCGAATCGGCAACCGGTCGGAATCAAGGAGGAACCAACCATGCCAATGGCCCGAAAGTATGTCTATCGCCCCGGAAATGCCGGGGTTTTTCGCTGTATCAACCGCTGTTTGCGGCGGGGGTTGCGGTTCTGTCCGGGAGGTCGGAACCAGGTGGAGAGGCTGCGAAAAGCGGCGCAGCGTGTGGGGCAGCAAGTGTTTGGACTGCCGGGTGCGCTACGAGAAGGTCGCCCAGTGACGAGTTTGGCAAATGAGAATGATAACGCCAAGCCCGGGAAGTTCTGTAGCATTCGATACGTTGCCACAGAATGCGGAAGGCGGGTTTTGTTAAGTAAATTAAATGGATGTCCAAATGACGAATGACAGCCATCCAGACATCCATCCGAATTACACTCCAAATTACACCCGGTTTACCCCCGGTGGAGGGGTGCCCAGTTGAGTATGCGGTTGCGCTTGAGGCGTCCTATGCGGTTCAAAATTTGGGGTCCAATGCCTGCCGATCCCTTTCCCACTGCTCGTCCATTGGTGAAAAAATGGGCTGATGAGCGGTCTCTAGGTCGGCTGGAGAAACTGGCGGGAAAGGATTCAGCCGCGACGCCCGCCCAAGGTGGTCCCGCCCACGCCTACCATCGTCAGGAGCACCCCCCCAATGAGCAACCAGACGGACTTGTCCGTTGGAGAACCCGTGAAAAAGCGCGAGACGTCGGAGCTGAAGGAGTCCATGGCGCTGAAGCCCAGGACGATGAGGATGATCCCCACGATGAGGATGCCCAAAAAGATGATACGGTTCATAAAAGAGTTCCTTCACAAGACCCGGCGGCCCTGGATCACACGGAAGACAACCAGAACCAGGGCGATAACAAGGAGAATGTGCAAGACTCCCCCGAGCGTGTAGCTGCTTAGGAGGCCCAGGAGCCAGAGAACGATGAGAACGGCGGCGATTGTGTAGATCATGGTAAACCTTTTGAGGATGATTTGTTATTTGCGTGATGAGGAAAGGAAAACCGGCGAGGATGTATTCATCCCCGCCGGAGGGTCGTGCTTTGCGACAGCGATAGGTAAAGGGTGCGGCTTTGGTTGTTCCCCGGGGACATTCGCCAGTGCGACTTGAATTTCCACAAGGATCTCAGCCAGGGTGAAGGGCTTCTCAATGACTTTGACCGGGGCCAGGCCTTTTACCCGAGCCGACCAATTCTTTGGAAGGCTTCCCGAGATGAGAATAGCGGGTATGTCGATGGGTTGATCGCGGATGCGCTGCAGGAGATCCAGTCCTTTGAGCCGGGGCATGTCATTGTCGGTTATGATAAGATCATATGGATCGGCGAAGAGGTATTCCCAACAAGCCTCCCCGTCTTCCGTAGCAGTGACAAAGTAACCCTTTCTGCGGAGTTCACCAGCCATCATTTCCCGCAAGAACTGGTTGTCCTCGGCGATGATGAGGCGATGACCGCTGCCGCTCGCAGCGCAGCCATTGTTCCCCGGCATTTCCGCACTGGATGAACCAGGCAGCTCGCGCGGGTGATCATCTTGGAGATCGTTCATGGAATGGGTTGGCTTGGGGGGCAGATCACGGCGCAAGTTTTTCACTGAGCCACTGGCGTGTCTCCTGGGCACTTTCCTCAAGGTTGTGATAAACCCGGTGGGCGGCACCCTTCACCCCTTCCCAATTGTCGGCACTCGCACCCTTGACGGTTTCCAACTGCCCGTTGAGCGAATCGACTTTTGTCCGCAGTGCGAGTAACTTGGGGTTGGCTTCCGCCTGGACCGTGTTGCTGGACTTCCGGATGCTGGCGGAGATTTCGTTCAGCTCCCCTTCCAGCCGCGTCAGGTGCCCTTCCATCGCGGCGACGAATTCGTCTTTGCGGGCGTAGGAATAGCCGAGCAAGTGATCGGTTGCTTCGGTCGTGGCTGCGACAACCGCATCCAACTGCTCGCCGACTGTTCTATTGTTTGCCCCTGCGGATGTATCCGTTTGCGGCTTGCAGCCAATGGAAAACAGAGTGACGGCCATCAAGGGCGTGATGAGGAAAACACGGGAGCGGTTTTTCATGCTCGTATTTTACGACCGGTCTCCTCCTGAAAACATGGAGTGTAACCCTACTTAATGTGATGTAGCAGCGGGTGCCCGTTAGAACTGGTCGGGGACTGTGGGGTCGTTCGTTCGGTTGGACCGAATCCTAACGAAATGCCAAAGGTAGGGTATCACCCCACTGAAATTGTCTCGCGCCAAGCGACAGGGGGAATAAGAATCCTCAACTCTCAACTCTGCCTGTTTCGCGACCTGCGCCTTTAACCTCTCTCTTGGGTTCAGCGGGGGCGAAAACATGAGGGGAACACCGTACCGCACTCATTAAATCGACCAAAAAATCCAAGCCTGTTCCGGCCGCTGCAAAAACCCAGACCCCCGTTGCTTTTCCCATTGTCGGCGTGGGCGCCTCCGCCGGGGGGCTGGAGGCGCTGGAGCTGTTCCTCGGGCAGGTACCCAAGGACAGCGGGATGGCTTTTGTCATCATTCAGCACCTCGACCCGACGCGCAAGGGCATCATGCCGGAGCTTTTGCAACGGGCCACGGCAATGACGGTTCTCTCCGTGAAGGACCGGACAAGCGTGCAGCCGGACCATGTCTATGTGATCCCGCCGAACCGGGATATGTCCATTCTGCGGGGCGTGCTGCATCTATTGGAGCCGACGGCTCCGCGGGGCCTGCGCCTTCCGATCGATTTCTTCTTCCGTTCGCTGGCCCTTGATCAGGAGGAGCGCAGCATCGGCGTGATCCTCTCGGGCATGGGCTCCGACGGCACCCTCGGGCTGCGGGCAATCAAGGAAAAGGAGGGCCTGGTTCTCGTGCAAAGCCCGGAATCGGCCAAATTCGACAGCATGCCGCGCAGCGCGATCGATGCCGGGCTCGCGGACATCGTGGCCCCCGTGGCGGAGATGCCTGGAAAAATAGTGGCCTGGCTGAAGCGCAGGCCCCTTGTTCCGGCAAGCGATACAACCCTGCAAAACCACGCCCAGAGCGGCCTCGAAAAGGCCATCATTCTCCTGCGGGCGCACACCGGCCAGGATTTCACCCACTACAAACGCAACACGCTCTACCGCCGCATCGAGCGCCGCATGGGGCTCCACCAGATCGAACGCATCGCGGCCTACATCCGCTACCTGCAAGAAAACTCGCAGGAGCTGGATCTGCTCTTCAAAGAATTGCTTATCGGCGTGACCAATTTTTTCCGCGATCCGGCGGCCTGGGAGCAGTTGCAGCGGGTGGCCCTGCCAGCTATGCTTGCGAACCGCTTGCCGGGCAAAACCCTGCGGGCCTGGGTGCCCGGTTGTTCGACCGGGGAGGAGGCCTACTCCCTCGCCATGATTCTCAAGGAGTCGACCGATGAGCTGAAGGGCAAAGGGGGAGTCAAGATCCAGGTCTTTGCGACTGATCTGGATGATGATGCCATTGACCAGGCCCGCACCGGCTTCTTTCCGGAAAACATTGCCGCGGACATTCCGGCGGAACGCCTGGGGCGTTTTTTCACGAAAGAGGAAGGCGGTGGCTACCGGGTGGCTTCGGAAATCCGCGAGATGGTTATCTTCGCGCCGCAAAACCTCATCATGGACCCGCCTTTCACCAAGCTGGACATTGTGAGCTGCCGCAACCTTCTCATTTACTTTTCAGCGGAGACGCAAAAAAAGTTGATGCCGCTTTTTCATTACAGCCTCAACCCGGGCGGCCTCCTCTTTCTCGGCAGTGCCGAAACGGTGGGCGGCTTCACGGACCTCTTTGCCCCCGTCTGTGGGAAGTCGCGCCTCTTCCAACGCCTCGAACGCTCCGGATTTTCGCTCCCGCTGGAATTCCCCACGAGCTTCAACAAGGTTCTGCCCAATGCTCCCGATACACGCCCCGACACCCAGGTGACGCCGACGCTGCAAGTCCTCGCCGACCAGTTAATCCTTCAGCGCTATGCCCCCCCGGCTGTCCTCGTAAGCGATGAGGGGGATGTTCTCTACGTCAGCGGACGGACGGGCAAATACCTTGAACCAGCCGCCGGCAAGGCCAACTGGAACATCTTTGCCATGGCCCGCGAGGGGTTGCGCCATGAACTCTTCACGGCCTTCCAAAAAGCCCTCAAAGCAAAAGAGCGGATCACGCTGCGGGGGCTCAAAGTGGAGCACTCCGCAGAGGCGGAGAGCGTCGATATAAGTGTGGAGCGCCTGGAGGCGAAAGGGCCGCTGCAGGGCCTCGTGATGATCATGTTCACCGACCGTCCGTCTCCGGAAAAGACCGCCAAAGGCCGCCGCAAGGGAGCCACCCGCACGGGTAATCCGGCCGAGGCGGAGTTGCGCGAGCAACTCGATGCGGCCCGCGAAGAAACCCGCTTGACCCGCGAGGTCATGCAGAACGCCCAGGAAGAGCTGCGCTCGGCCAACGAGGAAATGCAGTCGACGAACGAGGAGCTGCAATCGACCAATGAGGAACTCATGACCTCGAAGGAAGAGATGCAATCCCTCAACGAGGAGCTGCAGACCGTCAACGCCGAGCTGCAAACAAAGGTCGATGAGTTGTCGCGCTCGCACAACGACATGAAAAACCTCCTCAACAGCACCGACATCGCCACCCTCTTTCTTGACAATAACCTCCATGTGCGGCGCTTCACCGACCGTGCCGCGAGTATCATCAAACTCATCCCGGGCGATATTGGCCGCCCCCTGACCGACCTCGCCTCGCCCCTCTGCTACCCCGAGTTGGAAGGCGACGCGCGCGCGGTCATCGAGAAACTGGTTGCCCTCGAAAAACCCGTGAGCAGCCGTGATGGGAGCTGGTTCACCGTGCGTATCATGCCCTATCGCACCCTCGATAACCGGATCGACGGCGTTGTCATCACCTTTGCCGACATCACCGCCGCAAAGAAACTCGAAAGCCGCTTGCGCAGTGAGCACGCGGAGATGGAGACACGGGTCACAGGCACGGGCAAACCTTCGAAAAGGAAGGGCGCGAGCAATGCCTCTTAACGCAAAGAAAATCTCCGACGAGGCCGCCAAACTGCGCCGCCGCGCGGAAGCTCGGTTGCGGGAAACCCGCGCGGGCAAGCCTCCGGCGGCCCCGCTCACGGAAATCGATTCGCAGCGCCTCCTGCACGAGTTACAGGTCCACCAGATCCAGTTGGAGATGCAGAACGAGGAGCTCCGCGAGGCGAGGGTCCGCCTGGAGGAATCGCTCGAAAAGTTCACCGACCTCTATGACTTCTCACCCGTTGGCTATTTTTCGCTCGATGAAGGGGGCCGCATTCTCGAGGTCAACCTGACCGGGGCGGCCCTGCTCGGGATCGAACGCTCCCTCCTCCTGAAAAAGAGCTTCCTCAGTTTTGTAAAGCGGGATGACCAGGCGACTTTCCTGGCAACTTTCGAAAAGGTTTTCCGTAATCCCGGAAAGCACGCCGCCGAGCTGGCTCTCGGGACCAAGGCGGGCGCGACGGTTTGGGTGGACTTTCAGGCCACCTTTGCCGCCGCCGCTGAAGGGGAGGGGGGCTTCTGCCGCGTCGCCGTGTCGGATATCACCTCCTTCAAGCGCGCAAAAGAGGCGCAAACCCGCATGGAAACCCTGGTCTCTTCCAACGAGCGGCTGCAGGTGGAAGTCGTGCGGCGCAAGGAATCCGAGAAGTCCCTCAAGAGGAGCCGGAATGAACTGGTCCAGTCCCTTCGCGAAGCAAAGCGCATGGAGGTGCAACTGCGCCGCCTCTCCCACCGCATCCTCCAGGCCCAGGAGGACGAGCGCAAGCGCATCAGCGTGGAGTTGCACGATGAGGTCTCCCAGCTCCTCGCCGGTATTAGCATCCGCCTGACCCAATTGCGGAACGAGGCCGGTTCGCAGGACCCCCGGTTCAAGCGTTCTCTCGCAAAGACCCAGAAGATGGTCGAGAAATCCGTTGGCAGCGTGCACCGCTTTGCCATGAAACTGCGGCCCACCATTCTCGACGACCTCGGCTTGATTCCGGCCCTCCACACGAGCATCGATGAGTTTGCCGAACGCAACAAAATCCCCGTTGATTTTCAGTCCTTTGCCGCACTCGAAGAGCTCGGGAGCAACCGCCGGACCGTTCTCTTTCGCGTCGTTCAGTCCGCCCTCTCCAACATTGCCCGCCATGCCGGGGCCAGCCGGGTGAGGATCCGCATCGAGGGCCGCAGCGGGGGCGTCTTCATGGAAATCCACGATGACGGCAAAGCCTTCGATGTGGACCAGGTGCTACAAATCACCAAGCACAAGCGCATGGGGCTCATCGGTATGCGCGAACGCGTGGAAATGATCGGCGGCCGGTTCAAGGTCCAGTCCCTACCCGGCGAAGGCACCACCATCTGCGTGCACATCCCGCGCACACGCAAAAGAATAACGGCTCAAAGAAAGCAAAATGATAAACGCTTATGAAAATCACCATTCTCCTCGTCGATGATCACAAAATTGTCCTTGAAGGCATTCGCAGCGTGCTCGCGGCCGTCGCCGATTTTGAAGTGGTCGGCGAAGCCCACAACGGGCGCGATGCGGTCGAGATGGCGACTGAATGGGTGCCCGACGTGGTCGTTATGGATGTTGCCATGGCGCTCCTCAACGGCCTCGAAGCCTGTCGGCAGATCCGCAAATTGATCCCGGGCAGCCGCATCCTTATGCTTTCGGCCCACAATGAAGATGCCTACGTGGAGCAAGCCCGCAACTACGGCGCGGCCGGGTTTGTTCTCAAGCACGACTCCGGCAACACCCTGGTCCACGCGATCCGCGAGATCCACGCGGGCAAGAGTTTTTTCAGTGGCCCCATTGTGAAGCGCTACCGCAGCCAGGTGACTGTCCCCTCAGAGGTAGGGACGGCAAAAAAGTTGGCCTGCCTGACCCCGCGCGAAACCGAAGTGCTGCAACTCGTGGCTGAGGGCAAAGCCAACAAGGAAAGCGCTTCAGAGCTGGGAATCAGCATCAAGACAGTCGAGAAACACCGCAACAACCTCATGCGCAAACTCGACATCCACGACACCGCCAGCCTCACCCGTTACGCCATCGGGGCCGGCGTTATCGAGAGCCGCATCCAGCCGACCATTCTCTGAAGTCCGAGACCCCGTCCAAGATCCGCAACCGACAGATGATCAGACAGCTTTGCTTTCCTTCCCGATCGCCTCGACGACGGCCGTTGTCGGGCGGGGGCCACCGCTGTGCGCTTTGGTGACGCGGGAATGCCGACGAGGCATCCGTGCGTCAGGGCATCATTGCCTCGTCAGTCCGCGATCCGCGTTACATTGTCATGATTTCAAAACAGGACACCCATAAATATATTTTACCCGATTGTCAGTTTCCGGCCTGATGGCCTTCGTTTTGAGGATGTTTCCAATGCATACTCAGGAGTAAAGATGACCTCGGCCCGCAAATTTGTCTACCGGCCCGGCGAGGCGGGTGTTTTTCACTGCATCAACCGCTGTGTGCGGACGCGGCCGGATGCGGTTTCGGGTTGGAGCGATGAGGAGGTGGCGCGGCGGTGGTTGCCGTTCTGTCCGGGTCGGCGTGACCCGGTGGACGCGGGGGAGTGCAGGGGATGAGCGAGGAGCGGTATGTTCGATTGGTGGGCTGGACAGGTCGGCGTCTGCGCGACGATGAGGCCGGAGCGATTCCGGCGGACCTGGCTCCTCCCGATTCGCTCCGCTCATTTCCCTTTGGCGGGACAGGCGTGTTGGAGCGGCTGGAACTGGACGTGGCCAATTGGATCACGACAGTGGAGCGCTATGGCAGCCTGTATCACCGGGTGGCGGGCAATGTGGAGAAGCTGCGGGAAGCGACACACAGCGTGTGGGGCAGCGGAGGTTCCGTCGGCGTGACCGGGAGGCGTGCGCGAGGGTGTATCGGGTGGCATGAAGGGCGCTTGCAACCTTCGGGTCGAGCGTGCCGCGCTTGAAGGCGCCCCGTGCATCTCTTGAAGGAGAAGGAAGGGTCCGGTGCGGTAGTAGGTAGGGCAAGACGCACATCGGCACCGGACTGAAAGCCGAAACGCGCGTCCTCAGTCAAGGCCAGCAGAATCGCACACACCGCGTCGGCTCCCAAGCCATAGCCGTGCCACAGAACCCCAAAGCTCTCCATCATCGTCACATCGGCGATCCAAACCGGTGTCCCCCGGCGCGCGGCCAGCTCCAGTTCGCGCCGGGCGACCTTTAGCTGTTCGGGATCATCTTCCACGAGATGCCGGATCAGCAAATTCGTGTCCCGCGCTTTCATGTTTGGCGGCGTTTCCAGGAAGCCACCACCCCTTCCGCAACGGCTGCCGTCATCGCATCGGCGGAGAGAACCGGGGACCTCTTTCCGAGGAGGTAAGGCACCGCCGCGCCATCCGATTTCTTTTCACCAACCTTTCGGACAAAAAAGCCCCCCCTCCGAGGCAGCCTCGAAAGCCAACCGGTCACCCTTACGAAGGTTCAGTGACCGCCGGACTTTTGCGGGAATCGTGATCTGGTGTTTGCTCGTGACCTAAGCCGTGTCCATGCCTTACATTTTGCCGATTCGAAAGGCATGTTAAGCGCGCGGGCATCGGTGCAACAGACAAAGACAAGATGGTTTTGGCTGGTCGTCGAAAACGATTGTCCCATTGCCCAAAGTTCCCCATTGCCCTTTCAGAGGGGGAAGCGCGTACCCGAGACACGCGCAAGCACCGCAATCGGCGGCTGAAAGCACGCCGCTCCCCCACCGCAGCCGGCGGCTGAAAGCACGCCGCTCCCCACCGCAATCGGCGGCTGAAAGCGCGCCGCTCCTGTGAACACTTCGGCTCCGCGCCAAGGAGCCCCGCGCTTCAGCCGGGGAAGGCGCATACCCGCGACACGCGCAAGCACCGCAACCGGCGGCTAAAAGCACGCCGCTCCCCACCGCAATCGGCGGCTGAAAGCGCGCCGCTCCTGTGAACACTTCGGCTCCGCGCCAAGGAGCCCCGCGCTTCAGCCGGGGAAGGCGCATACCCGCGACACGCGCAAGCACCGCAACCGGCGGCTAAAAGCACGCCGCTCCCCACCGCAATCGGCGGCTGAAAGCGCGCCGCTCCTGTGAACACTTCGGCTCC
>JAFIGE010000110.1 GCA_020831585.1 Opitutales bacterium
CCTATCTCTTCTTTATGTGACGCTCCTCCGGAGTTTTCGGACCGGATTCATCGGCGAAGCGCACTTCAAGCTCGTTGCCATCGAGGATTCCGTAGCAGGTTTGTTCGCCGTCGAGGCACCAACTGCGGCCCTTGCGGTCCGGGCCGGAACGGCTGGTGTGCCCGACGATCTGCGGCGGGAGTTCATCGCTGTCGACAAACGCCTCCACCCAATCCAGCCAAGTGATGCCGCAGGTTCTGGTGAATATCGAAAATCAGGAGTGTCTTCATAGGCGAATCCTTTCGAGGTTGCGGCCGTCCCAACGAAGAAGCACGCACCATTGATCGGCCGGGGCGGTCACATCGGCGATCCCAATGAAGCGGGTCCGGCCAATTTGTTGCTCTTCATAGGTGTGCAGGTGCCCCGCAAAGGCCCATTCGGGCTGGAGCGCGGGCAACAATCCAAAGTGCGGCATGTCTTTGAGTTTGTGGACCGGGGCCCGGATCGGCCAATCGTGGGTCAGGAGGATGTGCGGATGTTTGGGCTCGCGCAAAAGGGTCTCAATTTCCGATTGGCGGTAGTAGGTGAGCTTTTTGGGTTTGACCGGGCCTCCACGCAACATTTCCGACCAGGACTGGGGAGCCGCTCCGCCCGATTGGCGGGCTCCGCCGTAACCCTCGCCGTATTGGGATTCCGAATAAATCCCGGAGAGCCCCACTACCTGCAGGCCTTTGACCGGATGATCCAGCCGGCCGGCGTCGGTGTAGGTGAGCTTTCCCCGCCAGCCGTGGTGATCGAAGCGGCGTAGGCGGGCGTAGGCGTCATGATTGCCCCCGATCATGGCCGTCGGCCAGGGCCATGCCTGCCACGCTGCGGCAATGGCCGGAGTCAGCTCGGGCCTTCTGTGCCGCTGGGGAACCGCCACGCTGTCCCAGTCGCCGGGCTCGGTGCAGAGCATAAAATCGCCGACCTGAAAGACGCAGCTAAGGGGTCCGGAGGCCTCCTCGATCTTGCGGAGTTTATCCAGGGCGAGGCCGACGTGCCCATGCACGTCGCCAATAACGGCGATGGTGGCTGTGTTCCGGGATTCGGTGGGCATTTTCGTTTGGATTTTTCGGTGTGTTTCAGTGCGCAAAGCCTTGGACTCAATCATCCTTAGGATGGGACAACTCGACGACCCGGAAATCCCCGCCTTCGATCAGCAGTGCCTCGTGCGGTCCACCGCCGTAGGGGTCACAGGTGTCGATGCACAAATTGACCGTGCCGTCCGGAGCGTCCCGGCGACGAATCTCCCGCGCCGGTGTGTGGCCGAAGATCTGCGAGACACCGGGAATCGGGTGGAACTCGTCTTCGTAATCGCACCAGAGCAGTCCTCCGATGGACTGGTCGCCCCCACGGGCGAAGCCGGCTCGCCAGATCCAGTGCCTGGGCCATCCATCTGATTTTTTCAAATCCTCCCAGGCGCAGGAAATTTCGCGCTCCAGCCACACCGGTAAGGCCTCGACGGCCAAGCCCTCGGGAACCCAGCGATGCGAGAGCCCGGCGTGCGTCAGGAGGATCTTCTTATCGAGCCAAAGAGCGAGTGTGGCCACTTCAAGGAAAGCGTCCACATCCAGGTTCCCATCGAAGGCCAGGGCCTTATCGAGGGTATTCCCCGGGCACGTGATCTGGCCGGGGAAGAGATAGGGCAGATCGTGGTTGCCGAGGAGAAAAGTGTAGCGCGGGTCCGCCAACCTCACCTGGAGCCACGCACCCATCCGGGCCGCATCGGCAGGGCTGTCCCCGAAGTGATCGAGGTAGTCCCCGAGAAGCACGATGCGGTCGGGCCGAACGCGCTCGATGAGCGCATCGACGGAGGCGAAGCTCTTTGGCGCATGAAGGTCGCCGATGATGAGGATTCTCTTTTGCTCTTCCATAGTCGTTTTGGGCTGTATGATGGTGGAACGACGGGCCGGGTCATTTCAGGCTCATCGCCCCGCCAGACGGCTCTTCACTTTGATCAAGCAAGCGCAGCAGGAGCCGGGTCCGCAAGTCACGGATAGCCGCCATCCCGACGCCGCTCAAATCAAGGTTTGCCGGATCAACCGTTTCGCCCAATTGCCGGGCCAGGTCAAAGATACCAGCTGCTTTGAGAATGGGCCTAAGCTCGGCGGGCGTGGGATACGCGAGAAACGAAACGTCGGCGTAGAATCGACGCAGGATCTCATCGGGGACCGCCTTGGTTGCGCGCAGGTCGATGGGATCGCCCCCGCACTTCGGGAATTCTCCCGGAAATCCAACCTGACGCCGATTTTGCAGTTGCTGCCAAGTGCCCGAACCAATGATAAAGAGTTTGCTCCGGAGCCCCTCCTCGAAGCACTCGACAAGAGACCGCTTTTCGATTTTCCGCTCAACCTTTTTCAGGTAGGAGTCGGCCACCGGGCCTGCGGAAATCCGGCGGTCGAGGAGGTTCCAAATCATATCGAGGTTTGAACGCTCCCAACCGCTGCCCTCGCCCTGAACAAAGAATTTGTCCAATTCGTCAATGTGCAGAAGAACCGGCCCACCCTCCAGAAAGGCTTCCAAGAGGGAGACAAGTGTCGGCTTCACCTCCGCGCCCAGCGGAATGCAGGTCGCGCGCGTCAAGCGCAGGCAACGCAGATTCAACCGCTCCGCAATCTCATCCAGCACGGCCGATTTCCCGCATCCTGTTGGACCGACCATCAGTAGATTGGCGGACGCACCGCTGACCTGGCCTGCAAAGTAGAGCCGGGCCATCTTAAAGGCTCGGCGAACGCATTGACCCTGGGAAGCCGTCAAGACCCGTTCCCCGCCTCCCCCGCAGGCAACGCGCGGCGCTTCCACGCCCGCAGCGACCGACTTCTGCAGCGGATCCTCCACATTGGCAGGGGTCACCAGAAAATCATCCAGAAGATCTTCAGCGGAGTTCAGATCCAGCGGATCGTCGTTATTCGATTTATTCATATATCCTTACTTTGAGCGTTTATTTTCGGAAGGACCGGGAAAGCGCTTGTCTTCCACCAAGACCATTGACTGCTGATAGCCTAATCTTTAGTTATTGACCGGTCAATGCTTTTCTCGCAGCCTGCCCAAAGTTTTTTTTCGCGCCATGATCCCTCACAACGCTGACACCACCACCGCCTTCATGCGGGCCCTTGATGCCTTGCGGCAGAGCCCGCAGGGGGGCCAGGCGATGCTTCAATGGCTGGAGGAATTGCCGGGGGCGGTCGAAAGAGCGCGGAAGGCTGCCCCCGCTCTGCCAGCCGATACTCCCGCAGGTCGCGCTATTCTCGATTTCGCCGCCGGGGTATTGTCCGCAGTTGCGGCGATGAATCCGGCGATCTCCGCCCTCCCCTACCTTCGGGGCACGGGCAAGCGTTCACGCATACGCGCGGGCCTGATCCTTGCCCTGCCTTACGAAAGCCTCGAATGGGTCCGGGAGGACACACCAATTCGCCTCCTTCCGGACGGGGGCACTGAACCGTATGAGGATGTGTGTTCAAGCGGGAAACCCGAAGGACCGGGTCCCCACCGTCCACCTGGAAAGGCAGCCCGCCGGGGCAGCTTGGACGATCGCATTGTCATCGATCCGAATGCGCCCATGCGGGTGGAGTTGCTCGTCTCCTGGACCCGCTCGACCTACCGGGGTCTCGAACTGAACCGGCTTTCTCCGCTGCGGCGGTCAGGAGACTATCTCGCCTTTGCCGATTGGATGGCCCTGCACAAAATCAATATCCTCCATCCGAAGGAGGCGGCCGCACGGGCTCTCCTTCGCCACAGCTACCAACTGGCTTGCCTCGCCCGCACCAAAACCTTCGGAAACGAACCCAAAACCCTCCCCCTGCCCGGTCCATTCCCTCTCTTGCACAATCAAATTGTGGGCAGCCGCTTCGTCCTTCGAAAGGACCGCGTCCACAGTGGAACCCCTGCCCGCCTGCACATCTTTCTCTATCGCAAAAAACCCCCGGAGCTGATCCTCAACGAAAGCCAGCGGCGGCCCAGTGCTCTGGAGTATCGCCCGGACGACCTTATCGCCGCACGCGCGGACCGGGCTGTCCGTTTCTACCTGGACCGCACCGTTGATCCGAGCGCCATGGCCCCCAGCCCCGACACCGCCTCGAACAACTCATCGCTCCAGCGGGAAATCGCCGAGGCCTACGGGGAGATTGCCCGAGCGCACGAAACCCTCACCCGTCCCACGGCGGGGGAGGCGTAGGCCGTCGCGTATGACACATTCCATCCTGTTGTTGTCGCCCGGCCTCGAAGACTACTGCCTCCTCCTTGCAAGACCACGCACGCCGGAATGGATCTGGCACCCGAAGCGCCCCTCCCCCGCCGCCGCCAGAAGCCACTCAAGGACTCAGCGATCGGGAGCTGCCGTCTGATTGAGGACCTCGATCAAATCGCTCTCGAGGAGCTCCATGAGCGACAGATTGATCCCCGCTACGATCTCCAGCCGTCCGCCCTGAGACACCCACGCCCCGATGTCTTCGCGGAGAATCCGCACCCGGCGGCTTCCGCTCGAAAACGTGACCCAGGCGTCTCCACCGATCAGCCCGGAGGTGACGCCTTTTTCGATTTTTGTGTGCATGTTTTTCCTTTTGTTTAGGTTGAAGTCTTTGCGTCTCCGGTCCCTTAACCGGAGCACTTCTTGGGGCCGAATGGCGGTAGCGCCAGCGCCTTGCAAGGTCGGGACGTTTGGCCCGATCCCGCAGCCAATCCTCGAAATGGGGAAAGCGCGGATACTGCTCGGCCAACCGCCTGCGCTCCGCGCCCTGACGACGAATGAGCGCACGGTATTCGCCGCTCCGGCCTCCCAAGCGTTCGCGGATCTCCTCAGCTCCGACACAGACCCCGAGCACCTCTCCTTTTGACCCATTTCTTTTCGCGTCAGCACGTTCGCGCTCATGACGAATCTGCAAGCGCCTGCGCTCCAGTCGCCGCGCCTCATCGTGCGCTGCCTGCTCCCTCAGATATTTTGCGAGGCCGGGAAATTCCTTGATCAAAGGCTCTTGACGGATGATCGCATGAAAGCCCAGTTGCCTCGCCACTGTCTCCGGAAGAGAAAAAGGCCCCCAGCGCTTCTCCAAAACGGGTAGCTGCAAAATCTTGCCGGCGACGCTGGCTTTCACGACCGCGTTGCCCCGGACAATGACCGCACCGCGTCCCCGGGGTTTGTATGCCAAATCTTCTTTCAACAATTTCCACTGAAACGAATCCCAATCCGCGCACTCTGCCGCAATGGGCACGACGCGCTCCAGGACGAGTCTTTGCAGCGACTGCTCCCCGGTCAGATTCTCCATATCTGTCGCCCGCGTGCCCACCTTTCCATTGGTTAGTCGCTCGCACTGCCGCACACAGCGCCCGGCTTCATCGATCCGATAGAGCGCGCCCGGCTCGCTCCGCCAACCCTGCGCCTGCTCGATCCGGGCGATGACCTGATGAGCAAGATCCCGATCAAAGCCTTTCTCCGGGAAAACCGGGCGAATCGTCACGGGATCGATTCGGTTAACGGCGAGGTGTAAATGATAATTATCCGTGTTATGATGCACCGCATAGATCAACTGGTGGCCTTGCATCCCCATCGCATCGAGAAAGGTGTCCACGATCTCCTCGATCTGGCTATCGGTAGGCTCCTCGCCCTCGGCCCAACTGATTAGCCAATGCAATAACGGGTTTCCACAACGGCTGGCCTCGGTCGCGAGTGCGATCATTTCTGCCTGCTGCCCCAGATGACTCGCCGAGACAAACCCGCGTGCCCCAGAATAGCCGACCTTCTCCTCCGGGTTCGTCATCTGCGGAGCCCGGATGTAATCCGTTAGCGCGCGAATATGCCCCGCTTTCGAACGCACTGCCTTCGCAGAAATCTTCTTGATGATCATGACCGTCGCGCCGCCAAGGCCTCCATCGCCGCGCCCACTCTATTATAGATAGCTGAGGACTCCGCCCCCATGCCCTCCCCACGGAGTGCACCGGCAAGCACCCTCAACTCGCGAATAAGGGCCAAGTCCACGTCCGCTATGATCGACCGACCGAGATAGCGCCGCCGGACCAGCTCGGAGAGCGTCAATCCGGCTGCCCGCGCTTCTTCCTGCAATCGTGTCTTCTCATCTGGCGTCATGCGAACGTTCACAACTTCACACTTAATTTCACTTCTATTCATAACCATCCACTTACGAAATTTTTCAGTTTAAAATTAAGACTTCATAGTCTCCTTATACCTTAATAAAATCAACACCAATCTGCATTTTAGGGTTGAACTTTAAACCGACAACCATCACCTTCCAATGACCACAACATTTATCCAACATATAAATTCTCATAAGACTCATCAACCATTAACAACATTACACTAAAGTTTATAATATGAAAATAACCAACACACAAAAACACATCATCATCACTCCGGGAATCGCTGGCGCTGAAATCAGCTCAGAGGCCCTCAGTCTCCTCGCCGAATATCACCTCGCACGCGACCAGGAGCCCGTAACGGGGCTCTACGACGGCCACGCCTCGCTCATGGGCGAAGGGCTTCTGACGCGCCGGTTTTCCAGCCTCTCCCGGCCGCCAGAACGAGTGAATCTCCCGCAATCCGCCGGGAAAGATCTCGACATTCCGATCAATGATTTGCTCGTTGGGAAAATCCGCTTTGCGCTCGTAGACCTCGCCCCCGGCGATGATCGTTTTCTGTTCCCGTGGATCGATACGAACCGGGAAAGATTGAAAGAGGCCAAGATTACACTTTTCGTCCTTTCCACCATTACCTCCGATCACTACAGCCATCGGGTTTTCTCGGCAGTTTCGAAGCGATTGACAGAGCAAGAAAAGCTTTTCGTTGCTCGCTATTATCGCGATCCGCACGAGGATCTTTCTGCCTTTTCGCAGACGGAGAATCCTTGCGCCGCCAGAGCGAGCAAATTCGACATTTCCGCGCGTCGCATCGAAACATATACTTATATTGAACGATACTCGACCGTTCCAGTTCTTGCCGCACGCGTCCAGAATACGATGGATGTCGAGGATCTTCTAAAGCGCGGACGGGTCATTACGACCCATCGCCGGGAAATGGAGAGCCTCGGCAAGGATCTCGGCGGAGCGCTGGGATTTTGAGCCAGGAGCGTAGACCTACCCATTCGACAGACCCGTGTTTAGGTATAGAGTGGTTTGCCATCATGTTTTGATGTGCAACCGGCGGATCAAAGACGGCAAGAACTACCATTCCTGGAACATCGTTGAAAACAATTGCGTTCGCGGCGGACGCGTGGTTCAGCGGCAAGTGTTTTACCTTGGGGAGATCACAACACCCAGCAAGCGGCCTCGCGCAAGAGCATCGAAGTTCCAGATGAAGGCAACGCGCACCCGACACAGATCGCTCTCTTTCCAGGGCACCTCTAAAAACCCCCTCTCCAGGACACCGCGCTGCGATCGCAAATTCATTTCCATTGAATCCGCGCCTGGAAGCGCCCGAGGACACCCCAGGAAGGCCCGATTTCGGGCAATCCGCCGGTATCCGGAGTCTTTCCGACCCCCTCTTTCGGCCATTCGCCCATCAGCATCCCGCCCTCCTCTTCAGGTAGGTCCAACGGCTCATATTGTAGACCAGGTTGCACAGCCCTATACATCGTCGCGCCCGCTCCTGTCCGATGGATCGTAAGAGTCTTTGCCCACGACCCCGCATCTAGCCGTAAACGTGTTCCACCCGCGCGCGCAGCTTGGACTTCATCCGGTTGAAGCTCTTTTGCGCACGGCTCAACGGGGTGCCTGCCACCCCCTTTTCGTGAATATAGGATTCCCCACCCCGCGCTCTTGCAGCAACGCCTCCACCGGTTCCCCGGCCTACGCCGCATCCGCCAAAAATATAGCCGTCGCCCTCTCTCACCAGTGCCTCCACTTCCTGCGAGTCATGGCGCGAAGCGGGCGTGACCGTGTAGCCTTCGATCATCTTGCTGCGCACGTCCACCTTCGTGTGGTTCTTGTAGCCGAAGTAGCTGCGGCCGCGCTTCTTCGTCCAGCGTGCGTCGGTGTCTTTCTGCCGCCCGCGCGCGGGGTTCTCGTCAAAGCCCGCGGGGCGTTCCCCTTTCTTGGTGGCGGCGTTCTCCTCCGCGCTGTTGCGCTGCCTCGGTGCTTCCACAATGGACGCACCGATCATCTTGCCCTTGCGGTGTTCCAGTCCATGCGCGCGCATCTGCTCAACAAAGGCATCGAAGATGGCCTGCACGCCCTCCGGGCCCAAACGCTCATTGAACTTCCAGAGAGTGCGCGCGTCCGGCACCGGGTCCGCCGCCGACAGGCCGAGAAAGTAGCGGAAGCTCATCCGGTCGGTGGCCTGCCACTCGGCCTCCTCGTAGCTGAAGTCGTAGAGCGATTGCAGTATGCACAGCTTCAGCATCAACCGCGGGACGCCCGCCCCGCGCGCCGCTCTTGTATTCGAGGCGGGCCGTGAGCACGCCGGCCAACGCATCCCAGTAAATCGCCTTGCCGAGGTGTTTGAGGGACGTCTCGCGCCCGGCGATCCTCGCCTCCAGCTCCATCCAGTCGAACAATCCCGCATCCTTCTTCTCTTCAAATCCCATACAGATTGATTTGTAGTTGAAGGGCCGATACGCAAGAGGTTTTTAGAAGCCCCTTCCAGGAGAACGCGCCCGCAGATAATGACGAAAGCGTGGTGCAAATCCGGCTGAAAAATCTCACCATCGAGCGGCCCCGCCAATGGGGAGCCTGCGGGCTGGCCTGCCTCCTTTATGAACAGCTCGGACTAGACGGGTTCTGGCTGACACGCCTGCCCGATTCGCGCGAAGGCACCCGCTGGACCCATGTTCTGCAGACCCACATGGCTTACCGTCTGATATCGCCCGGGAGTGAGTGGCGGTTGCACTGCGAATGATTTGAGCGCTCCGCCATGGCGGACCTGCTCGTGGAAGATTTTCCCATAGCCGAGAAGAACACCCTCCAGCAACCTCGGCAGCGACGACCCTGGACAACCCTGGAGCTATTTCCTGGAGCAAAAGGAGATCAAACCGCTTACGGAGAATTTTGCGTGTAAAATCCGAATTGGAAGGACTGACCAGTAGCGTTTCGTTTTTCCCCCTTGGGAGGAAAGAATCGCTCAAAGGGCAGGGAAACGGGGAACTGCCCTTACCTAAGGGCAGTTTCCCCGTTCCCCACCCCTTAACTGTCGGCGAAGATTCTCCACAATTTCCCCGCTGTTCCCCATTCCCCGCATTCAGCAATTCTCATCCTGCCGACAGTAAAGGCCAGTTGCGGTTGTGTGTATGAAGCCTTTGTCTCGAAGGACGGCCAACCGTTTCTTAGCGGCGTCCGTCTTCACGTTTTCCAGTTTCACAATTCGCGCAACGACCTCAGCATGGGTGAGCCCAGGAGCCTGTCCGTCGAAAATTGCGTCGCCAAGAACCTTGCGCTCTTCGGCCTTGCGGTTGGACTTTACGGTCGTGGCAGCCTCCTCCGTAACGAACATCCCCACCTTATCGTCCCAGCGGAATCGAGCGCCGTCCCGCTCCGGTATTGGGCGGTGCCGCGTCTTGGTCGTGTAGACCGTAATGATTTCGTCACTACGTCTGGCCGTCAATACGGTTTCTGCCTTCCTCTCAGCCTGGCTGCCGAGGTGACCTCGCATTTTCAGTGAATCGCTCCCTGCGTTCCGGTGCAGGATTGAGAGCACCGCACAACCAAATTCATCGGCCCACCCGTGGACCCTTCTGACAAGCGCAAACGCCTCGCCTTCGTCGTTTGGGCTGTGGCATAGGTCGGCGAGACCATCCAACAAGACGGCAAGTGTCCCGCCGAATCTCTCGCGGGAGGACCAAAGCAGGGCAAGGAGAGCGTCGCAGCCGACGAGGGGATCTCTTCCGGTTAAATGCAAGGCCGAAAACCAAGGCGGTAAGGCGGCCACTCCGGCCCGACGCATGGCACCCTCCAGCAGAGTGTGGAAATCCCGTTGGGATTGCTCAAAATCCAGGTAGATCACAGCTTTGCCGTGACCATTGGGCATGCTCCATCCGAGAGAATCCACTTCGTTTCCCCCAGGGGCGAGCGCACTCGCCAACAGAGCGGCAAAACTCTGGCTCTTTGCGGATCCGGCTTGCCCGGAGAGGAGGGCGATGTTGCCTGCTGTAACAATTGGAGTTCCACGCAACGAAATCACGGGGTCGATCGCGGGTGGCGGGTTCGCAGGGTCGAAACGGCATGGAGAGAGGGACTCGACGATTCGCATAGCCCATTCCATGGTGGGTGCGGGCTTCCCCATCCCCGCTGATTCAGCGGAAAACTGTTCGAGAAACGCATTCCGCTCCGTCGGGTTTCTTGCGGCGCTCATTTCGCCACCTCCGCCGGATCGAAGAAAAGGACGCTCTGCCTTGCCCCATTGCAGCGCCGACCATCGGGCATTCGCACCATTTGCGCGCGACACCTCGTCGCCGGGTCGGCCCCATGGACGACGGCGACGTCGAAAAACTCCGCTGTGTACATCTCCTCCCAATCCCAACACCTAAACCAGCCGTGGAGCGACTTACCGCCCGAATGGCAGACCAGCGCCAGCCGCCCCACCCGACTGCGCAGAGCCCAGAGAAGCGCGGCGCAGGCATCGATTGAATCCATGTCGTGGCAGGACAGGCACGGGTCATCGGCCGCGAAATCGAACTCGACCACCGCCCATCGGCGCGGGCCGGTGTTCGCGAGGCAGCGGGGGCTTTCGCGGCCGCTTTGGGAGCGTCCCGTTCGCGCGCTCATTGGAGAAGGGACCAACAACGCGGAGGATTCGGCAAGCGGTAAGGCATCGCTGAGCGCCATCGTCCGAGCGTCGGCGGGATGGGCCTTCGCGAGGCAAACCAGCGTTTGCGAATCGCCGCCCATCAGGAGATGGAGCAGATAGGCGGCGCAGGGGGATTCGAATCGCACTGGTGACCGCTCCCAAAGGTCCGCAGCTCCGAATCCATCAGCCAGCACGCGGTCGATCAGATCGACATCCGGGCGCGCTTTAGAACTCTGGGGAGTGATCGATTCGAATCTCCTCCCGCGCGAAAAAACAGACGCGGAATATGCGAATGCCTTCTCAACTGCATCCCGAGTCTCCCGCTCTGCCTCCGTTTGCGAGCGGCCTCGCATTGATAGGCCGACGCAGAGAAACTCTGCTGCGTCACGCGGCGACCATCCGAGCATTCGAGCCCGATTCGCGGCCCCGAGAGCCCAGTGGTGAACCCCCGCGCCCGCAGGCGGCGGGGGGGTGATCGATATCTTACGCGTCATCGGTCACCCTCGCAAACGGCGGATCAAAGAATCGACATCGGACGTGCGATACCGCGCGGTCAGCCGTATCGAGGGCAGGTAGCCTCGCCGTTCGTACAACCGCACGGTGTGCCGACACACACCCAGCCGGCGGGAAACCTCCGCTCGGGAAAGCAGCGCGTCAAATTGTGGTTGACGGTTGGGTGAATCCTCGGGATTCACTATCTTGTTTTTGCTCATTTTTTTGTTCTTTTGATAATGGGACATTCTGATGAATGAAAACGAACCTTAAGGTGGAGGGGTGCAACCCTCCGCCTTTTTTGTTTTCCGGGAATATGATCACCTCACTATTCGCTCTCTGTCAATACTTTACAAAACTCAATGGAGGAATCTAATGATTGACAAATTCGAGCTGAAATGATGGGTTAGAGCACCGTTTACCCTTCTGGAAATTTGATTGACATGTCATCTGAATTTCGAGGTTTATGGGAACTCAAGAAATCCTCGGTTTTGGCTGCTCTTTTCCGGGAAAAGTCCAGGAATCCGGCTCTCAATTTGTATGCTTGCCCTTCGCCACAGGGTCTTCTCCGGATCGAAATTTAATTGACATGTCTATCTGATCCCGAGGATCGCAAAATCCGCTGAAAGCGAAGGTCAGGACAGTTCCCGGAAATATATTTTCAGAAAAATCAGCAAAATCGTGTTTTTTTTCGCTTGGCCGGATGGCCCGCGCGATTTCGGCCTCAGGTTTTGGTCTCCTGGCGGATCAAGCGCGTGGGGGGCGCGGTCGACCGGGGCGTGATTAATGGTTCTGGGGATTTGGCAGCGGCTTCAGCCCCTTATCCGGAGAAAATAAGCGGCAAGATGCCGCTTCCACAATAAATCCAGCGCGGGTGGTGGCGGGTTGTGGCCGGGGGGGGCGTTGATTTGCCTTGCCAATAGGCGGTGGGCTAATGGGTTTGAGGGGGTCTGTGTGGGCAGGCTCCGGTTAGACGGGAATCAGCCGCGCAGCGCGTAAAGAATCTGCCATGACCACCGCATCGACCCCAACCGCCCCCGTGGCCCTCAAGGAGGGCATGATCCCGGACTACATCACGCAGGAGCCGGTCAAAGAGACCCCGAAAGAGAAGGTGCGGCAGGAGATGGCGCGGGCGCTTATCTTTGAATACCAGATTGCTCCGGAATCGATGGAGCGGGACTTCCCGGTTAACGTGGAGGGGCGGCGGAAGAAGGTGGATATCGCGATTTTCGAGGCCGGGCAGCCCCATGAGGAGCCCTACCTCCGGCGGGTCGTGGTCTGCCGCCCGGAGCCCAAAGTGGGCAAGAAGGGCGTGACCAAGATCCGCGACTTTAAGCAGGCCGGAGCCGATTTGGAGGAAGCCAAGGGGTTCATGCTGGCGGTCGACGACTGCGAGTGGGGCCTCTGGACCAATGGACTGGAGCGCTTTTTCATCCGCAAGCAGAAGAAACGGTTTGAAACCCTCTTCGATCCCTACGGTGACTGGCCGCTGGCGGACGGCACGATGGGCTCGCCGGACGTCTATTCGGACTCCTACGTGCGCCGGGCCGAGGAAGTCGAGCTGAAGCGGGCCTTCCGGCGCTGTCACAATTTCATTCACGGCAACGAAGGTATGCCCAAGGATGCCGCCTTCTGGCAGTTCCTCTACCTCATCTTTGCCAAGATGCACGATGAGCGCGTGCACAACCGGGAGAGCCGCCTCTTTTTCGCCCACCCGAAGGAGCCCTTCGAGGAGGAGGGCCGGATGAAAATCCGCCAGCGCATTGAGAAGCTCTTTGGGGCGGTGAAGCAGCAATACCGCAACCTTTTCAAGGAGCAGGACGCCATCACGCTATCAGACAAGGCCCTGGCCTACATGGTCATGGAGCTGTCGCGCTACGACTTCTCCCGCTCCGACATCGACGCCAAAGGTGCCGCCTACCAGGAGATCGTGGGGGCGAACCTGCGGGGCGACCGGGGGCAGTATTTCACCCCGCGCCGGGCAGTCGATCTCGTCATCGAGATGCTCGATCCGAAACCGGACGAAACCCTCCTCGACTCCGCCTGCGGCACCGGGGGATTCGTGGTTGCGGCGTTGAACTACCAAGCCAAACGCTTCGCTGCCGAATACAAGCGCGAGATCGGCGACCGGACGACCGACGAAGTTCTCGACCGCCTGCGAGCGTATGCCGAGAGACATGTCTTCGGGGCCGACTTCGACCCCTTCCTTGTGCGCGCCAGCACGATGAATGTGATGATGGCGGCGAACACCGAGGGCAACCTCTTCCACATGGACTCGCTGGCCTTCCCGCGCGGGCATCTGCCGGGCAACGAACGAGCCAAAGGAAAGATTCCCTTTGGCAGCATCGACGTTCTCGTGACCAATCCTCCCTTTGGCTCGGACATTCCGATTACCGACCCGGATGTATTGAATAACCGCGAGCTGGCCAAAGCCTGGCGCAAAGACAAAAGCGGCAATCTCGTCGAAACCGGGCGCCTCCATCAGTCGCTCGCTCCGGAGATCCTCTTCATCGAGCAAAACATCCAATGGCTCAAGGAAGGCGGGCGCATGGGCATCGTCCTCCCCAATGGCATTCTGGGCAATCCCGGCGACGAATCCATCCGCCGCTGGATTCTGCGGGAGTGCTGGGTGCTGGCCTGCGTGGAGGTTCCGGTCGAGGCCTTCATCGTCGAGGCCAATGTCGGCATCCTCACCAGCCTACTGTTCCTGAAAAAGAAGACGGAGGAGGAAAAATCCATGGAACTGATGGGCCACAAAGTCGAATACCCCATCTTCATGGCCGTGGCCGAAAAAGCCGGGGTGGATAGGCGCGGCAACGCCCTCTACAAGCGCCACCCCGACGGCACCGAAATCGTGGAGGAAAAACTCGTCACCGAGACGGTGAAGCTCAACGGCAAGACCGTCACCCGCCAGCGGCGCGTCATCCGCCCGGTGATCGACGACGATTTCCCCCTCATCGCCGCCGCCTACAAAAAGTTCCGCGCGGAAAACCCGGAGCCCGGCGCATGATCACCCGGATTGAAGCTTACCGCTACCGCTGCTTTGAGAAGCTGGCTGTCGATCTGGACGCGTATCAGGTCCTGGTGGGCAGAAATGGCGCGGGCAAGTCCACGCTGATGGACATTCCGCTCCTGATTGGCGAAATCATCGCCAACCGGAACCTGGATACGGCGTTTTTCAAAGTGAAGAGTCCCGAACGCGCACCCCGTGCAGAGGCTCCTCTCGACCTGATCTACAATCACCGGGGTGACTACTTCGCATTTGCGATTGAGGCCAGAATCCCCGACGGACTGCGTGATTCCATCCAGCGGCTACGGGTTGAGCAAGCGACGAAGAAGCAGCGAACCGCCTTGGAATCCAATTCCGGGCGTGTCTATGACCGGTTGCGCTACGAACTGGCTGTGCGCGTTCAGGAAGATGCACTGGAGATTTCCCAGGAGAACCTCTACATGGTTCCCGCCGACGCAAGTATCCTTGGGCCCGCCCGTGACGGGTTGTGGGGTGAGTTTGTCGAGGAAGGCGAATTGGAATCGCTCCGGGTGATCATTGACCGGGACCACACCGGCACTGCCCGAATAAAAGGGGAGGTTCGGACCAAGGAAGCTAAAGAAGACGTCATTTCCACGCAGGTTCCCGCCAGAACCCCTGCGCTTTCGGGCGTGCTCATGGACATCAGGCGATTTTCCGCCAGCCAATGGCTTCGGGACTTTCTGGCCGGGCAGACCATGCTCTATCAGCCCAACCTGAGGAAGCTCCGGCAGGCATCCCTTCCGCCCGGACGGGATTGGCAGATTGCCGCCGATGGTTCGACCCTGGCATGGTCGATTCTGGAGTTAAAGAAAGACCCCGAAGCCTTCGATGAGTGGCTCTATCACGTGAAAACCGTTCTTCCTTTGCTCTCCGACATTGAGGCAAAGCGCCGGGAGGATGACGGGCTCGCCTACATCGTCGCCCATTACGGAAACGAACGGAAGGTCAAAAACTCCGGCTTGTCCGATGGCACCTTATCCATCCTTGCTTTTACCATTCTGCCCTTTGTCAAAAACGCCCCACCCCTGACCGCCATTGAGGAACCGGAGAACGGCATCCACCCAAAGGCGATCGAGGCCGTTCTCGAAGCTCTGCAGGCGATGGACCGACAGGTTCTGGTCACTACGCACTCTCCGATCACCGTCGCGGTCACACCTCTGGAAAAATTGCTCTGCCTGCAACAAACCGAGAACGAAGGTGTCATTGTCACGCGCGGGCGGGAGCATCCTCAACTGGAAAAATGGGAAGGCATTCCCGGCCTCGAAGTCCTCCATTCCGCCGGTATCCTATGATGCGCGACATCGTTTTCCATCTTGCCGACGCCACGATGGAGGAGGCCTTCCGGGCATTCTTTCGCCGGTCGGATTGGCAATACTCCCTCGGTTGCGCCCGTTTCGACATCGGTCCAGATAGCCCCCGGGATATCTTTCGGATCGCCGGATCAAACTCGGACTTGAATCCCCGGCGCAATGACCCGGGCATCTGGCACCATGCCCATGACAATTTGAAGTCCCACCTTCACACACATGAGCGCGCAATCATCCTCCTGGATGAATACTTCGGCGGCTCCAACGGTGCGGAATCACTCACTGCGGAAATCTCCAAAAACCTGCGCGAAAGTGGCTGGGATGATGAACGGTTCGCCGTCATTGTGATTCAGCCAATGTTTGAGGCGTGGCTGTGGGCAGACAATCAAAACGTCGCCCAAGCCTTTGGTTTTGCCGACTTCCGCAGCCTTCAAGAAGCACTGGCAGCGCAACAGTTTTGGGCTGCAGGTGAACCCAAGCCATTGCCGGAAAAGATGAAAGAGGCAAAGGCCGCAGCAATAAAGCTGGGAGGAAAAAAGCGGTTTGCTTCCCGTCCATTCGTGAAAGTATTTCAAGGGATTTCTTCCCGCGCTCTCGATGCCTGTGCCGAGCCCGGCTTTCAAAAGCTGCGCCGGACCCTGCAAACCTGGTTTCCGGCAGAAGGGGGGCAGCCATGAAAACCGCTGTCATCCGCGCCTCCTGGATGGAGGGCTACGGTTACCGCCTCGACACCCAGCCCTATGTCGGCGGTGCCCTGCAGGCGAAGATTTTGCTGGAGGAGCTGCCGCTGCGGAAGGACCCGCTGCATACCCTGACAAAAGGCCATGACGGAGGAATCTACAACGGTCCGCAATTTCGCCGGAACTATGTCGAAGATCCTGCCCACGGTGTGCGTTTCTTAACGGGCAGCTCCATGCAATTGGCTGACCTTTCAAACGTCAGCCTCTTGAGCCGAAGAGACGCAACGGGGAAAAAGCTGCGCCACTTGCGATTGGAGCGGGGCATGACGCTGATCTCTTGTTCAGGAAGTATCGGCAAGATGGCCTACGTCCGACCAGAGATGGCAGGTATTTGGTCAAGCCAGGACATTCTCAAAGTCGTCCCCGATCCCGAAAAGATTCCCCCCGGCTATCTCTATGCCTTTCTCAGCAGCAAGTTCGGCGTGCCCCTCGTGACATCGGGAACCTACGGTGCCATTATCCAGCACCTCGAACCCGAGCACATCGCCGGCATTGGCGTCCCCCGCCTCGATCCCGCCCAAGAACAGGAAATCCACGACCTTGTTGAAGAAGCAGCCCAGTTGCGGTCGGAGGCTGCCAGCGCCAAGGCAACGGCTATCCATGGGTTCAATGAGTGGACTGGTTACGATTCTGTTGATCGATCAACGCATGGTCTAGAAAGCACTTATGGCATCACTTCGAGCGAATCGCTCGGTAAGCGAATGGATGGTGCCTACTATTTCGCACCAGCTTTGAACGCTAGACGGTGCTGGGACCAGAAAATTGCTGAAGACGGAGGAGCCAAGCTCGGCGGCATCGCAGACGTTTTTATTCCCACGATTTTCAAAAGAGAATACGCCCAGAATCCTGAGGATGGAGTTCCCTACATAACCGGTGCCGACGTCTTTCAGATTCGTCCGTCCACAGAACTCTTTCTTCATAGAAGCATTGCCGAGAAGCATCGACTTACTCTCACCAAGGGAATGATTTTGATTCACGAGGCTGGGCAGCGATATGGTTTGATCGGGCGCTCGGCGTATGTACATAAAACATTTGCTGGATGGAGTTGCACGAACAACATGGTTCGTGTCGCGCCTAAAAAACATGAAGACACCGGATTCCTATTTACGGTGCTAAGCAGCAATCCAGGCGTTCTCCTTCTGAAAAGAGAAGCGGCAGGTTCTTCGATACCACACTTGGACGCAAACAATGTTGCAGACATTGAGGTGCCGTGGCCTTCGCGCGAAAAAAGATTTTCTCTCGGCCAACCAATGGATGAATCGATTTCAAAGTATGAACAAGCCAACGAACTTGAGGACCGATCTTCGAATCTATTGAAAACCTTTCTGAAGGTTTATTGACCCATGGCCCAGATCACCCGCATAGGCAGGGCAACCGAATTTCCACTGGTCATGCGGATTGGGGATCATTTGCGTGAAG
>JAFIGE010000111.1 GCA_020831585.1 Opitutales bacterium
ATGTCATTCTTTCGGGCGTGGCCCTGCCGGGAGTGAACCTGCCGCCGGTGGTGACGGCGGAGGCCCCGGCCTTTCTGGAGCTGGCGGCCGACCGGCCGTTGGTCGTTGATCTGGGAGACTGGTTTGCCGATCCGGAGGGGGATGCGCTGACGTTTGCGGCGTTATCGGCAAACGCGGGACTGCTCGGCATAGCGGTGGCGGGGTCGGAACTGACGCTGACCGGTCTGGCTGCCGGGGAAACGACTTTTGCGGTGAGCGCAAACGACGGCAGCAACCCGTCCGTGACGCACACTGTGCGCGTGCTCATTTACGGGGCTCCGCATGAACTGGCGGCGGGAGATTTTTCCTTTACGGCCTGGTCGCCCGATGAGCCGGCGGGGAGTTTTCCGCCCAACATGCTCTTCGTGCAAAGCAATGTGAACGATCCCGGTCTGGCCGAGCCGCTCCTCTTTGCCTACTCCATTGCGGGCGATGCGCACGCGGACGACGACGCAGCCTTCCCCTACCGGGCGACTGCGCGCACGCGCCTGACCGGTCTGGGAGAGGACGGTATCAGCTTCATCAATACGGGCCGCGGCCGCGATCTCGGCGGAGCGGTCGTGAGCCTGGACACGACGGGCAAAGCCAATGTGCGGGTCTCCTTTACGGGCGGCACGGTGTTGGCGAATGCCCGTGTTTATGGTCTGCGCCTGCAATATCGCGTGGGCCTGGAAAGCGCGTGGGCGGATGTTTTCGATGGCGAATCGGTTGTGGAGTATATCCGCGCGACCGATGGCGACACCGAGACCTTTGAGGCCATCGCCCTGCCCGCAGAGGTGTCGGATGCGCCCCTCGTGCAACTGCGCTGGAAGTATTTTCACATCTCCGGCACGAGCGGAGCGCGCGCGATGCTGCGCCTGGACGACATCGTTGTGACGGCGGGCGAGCCCGGAGCGGCGACGGCCCTGGCCTTTGCCCCCGGCCTGCCGCAATGGGTGCAAAGCGGGGTCGCCCCCGGACTTCTGGAAGTGCGCGCGGTCGATGAGGACGGTGCCCTTGATCCGGACTTTGCGGGAGCGGTGACGCTTTCGCTCCTGGGCGACGGCGTCCTCAGCGGCACGCTCACAGCGGCGGCAGTGGACGGCGTGGCGACCTTTGACGACTGGGTCGTGACGGGTCCCGACGGCGTGTTTGAACTTTTGGCAACGGCCCCCGGGCTGACCCCGGCGGTCTCGGACGCCCTCCTCCTGAGCACGTTCCCGGTCTTCCTGCCCGGCGGGGACGGGGACTGGACGGTGGGAGCGAACTGGACGAGCGTCCTTTTCCCGAATGGCACCGGCCTCGGGGCATTTGTGCCGGCTCCGGCCCTGGGCGACCGCAATGTGAACCTGCGTGCGCCCGTGAGCATCGGAAGCCTCATCATGGACACGGGTGAGACGGCTTTCCGCAACCGCCTGCGCGACCGCTCCACGGGCAACACGCTGACCTTCAACGGGGGCGGTGTGCCCGCCCTCCTGCGCATCACGGGCACGGGCGAAGGTTTTGTTGAGCTGCAGAACGAGGCGGGCGCGGTCCTCGCGACGGATCTGCGCCTTGCGGTGGAGAACGCCGTGGGCGACGGCGGATACGGTGCCCTGCGCCTGCGCGAAGCCTGGAGTGGTCCGGGCGGGCTCATCAAAGAAGGTCCGGGGATGGCCAGCCTGACCGGTGGGGATAAAAACTTTGCCGGCGCGGTCTTGATCGAGCAAGGCGTGCTCGCCCTCACGGAGCCGTCGGTGCCGGCGAACGCGTCGGGCGTGACGGTGCTCGACGGGGGCCAACTGCGCCTCGTCTCGGCCAGCAGCGAAAGCAACCCTGTGCGCATTTATACTTTTGGCGGAACCCTGAGCCTCTCCGGCTTCGGCCGCAGTGGAGTGGAGGAAGGGGAGGGCATGGGCATCCTCGGGGCCCTGCGCTATGAGCCGGGGAGTTTTGGAAACCTTGCCGAGGTTAGCTCGGGGGTGGTCCTGGCAGCGGATGCGGGTATCCACGTGGCGGGCGAGAACACCCTGGCGCTGACCGGGTGGCTCAGCGGGAACGGTGCCCTCGTCAAGAGCGGCGGGGGGAGCCTCGTTCTTGGTAACGCGCCCTCGACCTTTACCGGCGTGATCGAGATCGAGCGCGGGGAACTGCGCTTTGCCGGGACCAACCTTTCCGGGAATGCCTCGACGCTGAGCGTGGTCGCGGAGGCGGCCCTGGGGGGCACCGGCCAGTGGGGCGGGGCGGTCGTGCTGGCAGGCGGCTCGGCCCTGCGCTTTGATTTTGCCACGGGCTTGCCCGCGTCCGCCCCGCTCGTCTTGGGCGAATGGTCTGCTGGCGGAGCGATTGCCGTGGAAGTGGCGCTGCCCGCCGGTGTGACCGGTCCGCAGCGCGTGGCCCTGATCGAGGCGGGCGCTTTCGCGACCGCACCGGGTGGGGAAGTGAGCAACTGGGTCCTGAGCGGAGCGGAAGCCTTTCCCCTGAGCCGCCTTGAACGGGCGGGCGAGGGGCTGGTGCTCCTGCTGGCGGCGACCCCCTTTGATCTCTGGACGCTGGAAAACTTTGGCGGGCCGGACCTGGCCGATCCGGCGATTTCGGGTCCGCTGGGCGAACCGCTCGGGGATGGAGTGCCCAATCTCCTCAAATACGCCCTTGGCGTGGGGGCGCTGGAGCGGGTCGATACGGAGGCGCTGTCGTCGGGGCTGGATGTGGGCGGGCATCTCTTCCTGCGCTTCCGGCGCGACCCGGCGAAGGCGGACATCGTCTACGTGGTTGAGGCCTCGGCTGACCTGCTCGACTGGACCGAAACGCTTTACGACTCCGGCATCGATCTGATCCCGAACAACGACGGCGCGCACATGGTGGTGAGCGATTCCACCGCGCCGTCGCCCGGCAGCCCGCGCTTCCTGCGGTTAAGAGTGAAAGGGACGAGCAATTTCGAATGAGAAATTTCGTAGCTACGCTTGCCAAAGCGTGGAAAAACTTGGAATGGCCAATTTTCTCCGGATCGGGCTCCACCCTCTGGCGAGGCTGGCTACAGGGTCGTAGCTACGCTTGCCAAAGCGTGGAAAAACTTGGAATGGCCCGTTTTCTCCGGATCGGGGGTCCACCCTCTGGCGAGGCTGGCTACAGGGTCGTAGCTACGCTTGCCAAAGCGTGGAAAAACTTGGAATGGCCCGTTTTCTCCGGATCGGGGGTCCACCCTCTGGCGAGGCTGGCTACGGGGTCGTAGCTGCGCTTGCCAAAGCGCGGACCCGATTTGGAAGTGGGTGGGCGTTTTGAATGAATCGGGTTGATCCACCTTCTGGCGAAGCTGGCTACGGGGATCGGTTGGAGCCGCGCTGTAAGCGTCCGACGGTCCACCCCGACTGAGCGGGGGATTTAACGGGTTCCATCGGGATCGTTACGATTTCGAATGGCATTCGGAACGATTCATCACAATCATTCCTTATCCCGGTTTCCACTTTTGTGGCATCAGGTTGTGACATCTTGTCCTGGTTGGTCAGCACGGGCAGGCGGCGTGACCAACCTGGAACGCTTACACCTTCAAGTTTGCGTTCTTCGGCAAGGAAAAAGCCCGGAGGCGACTCCGGGCTCTCTGGTGAAAATCTGACGGGTAACCCCCGGAAATCTTAGCGGCGATTCAAGCGGCGGCGGATGCCGATGAAGCCCAAGGCGAATACACCGAAGATGGCGGCGTAGGTGCCGGGCTCGGGGATCACGAAATATTCCACAGTGGCTGTGAACTGAGAGTCCCCTGTGGACTGACTTGCTGCCAGATTCTGGCCGCTCACGACGGTCTCCAAACCGAAGGCAACTCTCACATCAAAATTAAAGGTGCCTGTGCCATCGTAGTCTCTCCAAAGGCCCTGAAGAACATTGCTTACTCGGGTTACCGTTGGCACAGCGATCCCGCTTGCGCTGACGGAGCCGCCACCGGGTGACAGATTAACGCCCTCCAAATCAATAAGCGTGACAGGAGAAGCAGCGGTAAAGTCTCCGGCGGTTATCGGTATGAAGGTGTTGTCATCCGTGGTGCCCGCCCCGAATGTGAAGGTCGGGAGATTGAAATTCGTCCGCGCAAAGTCCCCCGCTGGTCCCCCGTAGGCATCGGATGGATCGTTGTTGATCACCGTGACCGAGAAATTCCCGGTGAGCGAGTTGGAGATCGTGACTCTCACTCCCAGAAGGTCCAACCCGGCAAAGTTTCCTCCGGCGACTGTATCCAGACGCTCGAAAGTGAATCGGCGGAAATCGGTGCCCGTTGCGCTGGTCGTGCCCGTTTGAGTGATGACCCGTGTTTCGGGGTCAGGGATCATCGTCGTGGTGTCGATAGGGACGGTAATCTGCCCCGAAAGCGAACCCGCAGCGATAAGTAACGAGGCGATGGATGAGTAGACAGCAAAACGAATATTCATAAGTAGTATTTGTGATGGTGGCTGCGGAAAAGGGGGTCAACCCTTTTATGAAATTGAGCTTAAAAAAACTGCACCACGGAAAAAGATTTTGGTGGAAGGCAAAAAATAAAGTTTTTTGACTTTTTATGGGGCTACTTGGGTTGTGCTATGGAGAAAGTCTGCGGCTGCATAAATGGATTTCGCCTGGCTGCTAATGGATTTGGGGATATTTGACTGGGAGTATTGGCTGGAAGGGGTGGGTATGCTTGCCGGTTGGGGGGCCTCCGGACGTTTACGTTTTTTTTTAGGGAGCGGGAGGGTACTTCAGGTCTTCGGCGACGCGGAGTTTGGCTTCATTGGGATTTGCCGAATGAGATTTGGGGTGAACTCTTCCGGCGAAAGCTTGCGGCGGGGGATAAATTCCGCAGCGTGAGAGGGTTTTTCGGCTTCTCCATCGAATATTTGCGAGTTTTCCCATGATTGAACTGGATTCCCTTACTCTGCGTTACGGCGAGCGCTTTCTCTACAATGAGATTTCGGGCGTGATTGGCCTGCGCGACCGCATTGGCTTGGTTGGCGTAAATGGCTCAGGCAAATCAACCTTTCTACGCGTCCTTTTGGGTGAAGAGGAGCTGAGCTCGGGTGTTGTGCGTCGCCCGGGCTACGTTTCGCTGGGCTATCTTCCGCAGGACGGCATCAACGCCAAGGGCAAAACCCTTTTCGCCGAAGTGGAAACGGCCTTCGCTGATGTGCTCACGCTCCAAGCCAAGATCGACGCAGCGACGGAGAAGATGTATGAGCTCGATCCGTCCGAGGAGGCTTATTACGAGATTGTCGACCAGATCGGGGAGTGGGAGCAGCAGTTGGAAAATCACCAACCTGAGCGCATGAAGTCGCAAATCGAGCGCGTGCTCCACGGTCTGGGCTTTGCGCAGAGTGATTTGACGCGGGACACGGCGGAGTTCTCCGGGGGTTGGCAGATGCGTATCGCCCTGGCCAAGCTGCTCCTGCAAACGCCCTCGCTTCTTCTCCTCGATGAGCCGACAAATCACCTCGATATCCTCTCGCAGAATTGGCTGGAGCAGTTTTTGAGGGGCTATCACGGGGCGCTCATGGTGATTTCGCACGACAAGGCTTTTTTGAATGCGGTGACCAACCGGACCTTCGAGCTGAAGTTTGGAAAGCTGAATGTTTACCCCGGCAACTACGATCTCTTCGAGAAGATGAGCGCCGAGCGTATCGCCCAGCAGCGCAAGCGGGCGGCTGATCAAAAAGCCGAGATCAACCGGCAAAAGGAGTTCATCAACCGGTTCCGTTCCAATCAAAAGAAGGCAAGCATGGTGCAGAGCCGGCTCAAGCAGCTCGACAAAATCGAGATTATTGAACCGGAGCGGGAGGAGAAGAAGATGTTTTTCCGCTTTCCGCCCCCGCCCCCCGCGAGCCACAAGGTGGTGGAGTTGCGCGACATTCATAAATCTTTCGGTGCCATCCAGGTCTTCCGGGGTCTAACTCTCGACATTTCGAAGGGTGACCGGATTGCCGTGGTCGGAGTGAATGGAGCCGGAAAATCAACCCTTGCGCGCATCCTCGCGGGGATCGAGCCGATCAATGCGGGCGAACGCGATGTCGGCATCAATACGGTGATCGGTTACTTCGCCCAGCAGCAGGCGGAGGAACTCGACCCGGACAAGACGGTTTTGGAGGAGGTCGAATCCGTCGTGAACGAGAGCACCGATGCCAACCCGCGGGCGGCTCTCGGTGCATTGCTCTTCAGCGGTGATGAGCAGAACAAATCGGTGAGTGTGCTTTCCGGGGGAGAGCGCAACCGTGTGGCGCTCGCCAAGATGCTCATGCGCCCGGCGAATTTCCTCATCCTCGACGAACCGACCAACCACCTCGACATCCGCAGCAAAACCGTCCTCCAGGAAGCCATCAACCTCTTCCCTGGCACGGTGTTGCTCGTGAGCCACGACCGCGACTTCCTCGATCCGGTGGTGAAAAAGGTCTTGGAAGTGCGCCCCGATGGTTCCCGACTCCTGACTTGCAACGTGAGTGAATACATCGCCCGCATCGAAGCGGAAGCGGCCGCCAAGGGCTGATTTGTTCTCCCTTTGGCTATTTGATCCGGCGGCTAAAAGCGAAGGAACTGGATCGGCGAGGGATTTCCGTTGTTTGACAGCAGCCTGCCCGGATCGAATACAAGGGCGTGAAGTTCGATAAAGGATTTCGAGCGGATGTCGTTGTCAAACAAAAGCTTTCACGTCCTTCAGCGGCGTTTCACCACGGTCGCGACTGTCGCGAAGTCAGCACCGTCGTCCGGCGTAACCGGTCGGGCCTTTTTTCCCTTCTTATACCCCAGCAACCCATTGACTTCACAGAAGCTTTCCACCCAAGCTACCGACCCCACACCTCCATCCCCGCAAACGCGACTGCGAACGCATAATATGGCGCATCGCCTCCATCGCCTCCTCATCCATCAGCCGCCTTTTCTGCACCACCCTCGAAATAAGGTGGTGGCAAGCCAATCGCGGATTCTTCAATCTTCGACAAAAATTCTGCTCATGCTGCGACTCAAACACCTGCATGAAATTTGTCAATGAGACAATATTCGGAACATAAAAAAACTTTCCCGGTGCGGGGAATGGATTTTATTTCAAATCAGGAGGCCGGGCCGCATTTCTCCGTTCATCCTGACTTGCGAGGGCAGAGAGCACTGGGTAAGGTGAAGGTTTTTTCGAATGGTGAAGACGACGCAGCGGCTCTACAGCGGGCGTGCTCTTGAAGCATGGCTCGACCGCCTCCTTGTTCCGTGGGAGGCAGATTTTTCGCGCGAAAGTTTGCAGCGTGGGCGGGACCTTTACCGGGCAGGGGAGGTGCGGTCGATGGAGCTCACTGAGTCTTACGCCATCATTACCCACAAGACGGCGGATCGGAATGAGGTGTTCGCCACCATCGAGTGGGTGGACAACCGCCTGACCTACCGCCACTCCAACGAAGATACCGCCCTCGGCCATGCCCTCGCCGTGGCCGGCCTCTACGAAATCGAGGAGCTTGTGGCCGACGAGGTTACGCCGGTGGCCGGGGATGCGGCAGCCGGGGCTGATGCATCGCCCCCGCAGAAACAGGCGGAAGTTAAGCACAGCCCTTCCGCCGCGCCCGGTCGTCCGCTGCGCGTGCTTTTGGACTGGGTAGCGGCGGGAATCCGCCTGCGCGCTTTGTGGCGTGAGGCGGGCGGGGCGGATATTCCCGCTTTTGGCGAGACCCAGCTCGACCGCACCGAGCGGGGACACCTGATCCGCCTCACCGGAGCCGCCCGCCGCGCCCACTTCCGCTACCAGGAGGTCTCTCGGGATTACCTCCTTGATGATGCCTCGCGCATTGCGCCATTTGTGCGCGACGAGCTGCCCCGGTTGCGGTCGCTCTTTGAGATCGAAGCGGACCGCCGCCTCGCCGTCCTCGAACGCGGGGTGCAGGAGGCGGATGCGCGCCTCTCCATAGAGGAAAACGACGACACGCCCTTCGCCCGTGCGCGCATGGAGTTTTTCCTTGGGAACGAGCAGCTCCCGGCTTCCACCGGCACCCGTTTGGCGGCGGACCCGAAGACGGTCTTTCTGCTTCCGGAGGTGGGGCTGGTGCGCCTGCGCACGGATGTGCGGGCCACTGTGGAGGGTTGGCGGGAGCTCCTCGGGCATCGCATGGAGCGGGAGATTCCGCGTTACATGCTCTTCTCGTTCCTCGGCGAGTCGGCCCTCGCGCAGGATCGCGTGCACTTGTCCGACGGTCTGGCCGCGTGGCGTGCTTCGCTCGACCGCATCAACGGGACGCGGCCGGAAAGCCTGCCGGATTTTCTCCGCACCTACCAAAAGAACGGGGTTGAATGGATGGACCGCTTGGCGGGCTACGGTTGTCATCCCCTGCTCGCCGATGAAATGGGCCTCGGGAAAACGCTCCAGGTGCTCATTCTCCTCGAACACCGATGGCAGCGCGATGCGCCCGTGCTGATTGTGTGTCCGGCCAGTGTGGTTCCCGTGTGGCAGGGGGAAATCGCCCGCTTCGTGCCGCATTTTCAGGTGTCTGTGCTCGACAAGGCAAATAGCTGGAGAGGGGCTCCGCCGGACCGGATCTGGCTGGCCAGTTATTCGCAACTCCGCCGCCGCCGCAAGGAACTCGAGGGCACGGTCTTCGCCCACGCCATTCTTGATGAGGCGCAATCGATCAAAAACCCGGATGCCAAGGTCACCCAGGCCTGTTTTTCCATCCAGGCGCGTCACCGCCTCGCTCTCACCGGCACCCCGGTGGAGAACCGCCACCTCGACATGTGGACGCTCTTCCGCTTCCTCATGCCTGGGTTCCTGGGGTCCCGTCGCCGCTTCGAATCCCGCCTTGCCGAGCGCCCCGAAGACACCACTCGCCAGCTTGCCCGGCAAATCCAGCCGTTCATGCTCCGCCGCACCAAGCGGGCGGTCGCCACCGAGCTGCCGGACAAGGTGGAAATGCCCCTCTGGTGCCCGCTCACAGAGCCCCAGTCGCGGGCTTACACGCGGATTGCGGAGACGGGATTGTTGCAGTTTTCGGAATCCGCCGCAACCAACGGGCAGACCGCCGCGCGCCGGCGAATGGGGGTGCTCGCCCTCCTTACCCGCCTGCGCCAAATCTGCTGCGATCCCTCCCTCGTGGAGGGAGCCGGGGTGGGGCCGGGGCATAGCGGGAAGTTGGCCGCGCTACTCCCAAAAGTGCGTGAGGTTGTCGAGAGCGGGCGCAAGGCCGTCATTTTCAGCCAGTTTACCAGCTTTCTCGACCGTGCCCGTGCCGCCATCCGCGTCGACCAACCCGATCTTCCGCTCTACCAGCTCACCGGGCGCACGCGCGAGCGCGCCTCCCCTGTGAAAGCCTTTCAGGAGTCTGCCGAACCCGGCGTCTTCCTCATCAGCCTGCGGGCCGGGGGGGTGGGCATCACGCTCACGCGGGCGGAGTATGTTTTCTTGCTCGATCCGTGGTGGAACCCAGCTGTGGAAGCGCAGGCGATCGACCGCGTGCACCGCATCGGCCAGAGCCAAACCGTCTTCGTTTATCGTCTCGTGAGCCGTGGAACGGTGGAAGAGCGGATTGAGGCGTTGAAGAATTCCAAACGCGCTTTGTTTGCAGACCTTGTCGGTGACGGCCAGGCCTACACTTCTCTCGAAGACCACCTCCAGGATCTTTCCTCCCTCATCGAGTACCGAGCCCAAGTGGATTGAGCGGGGCATTCATGCCTAATCTTTGGGAGATTGTCCGCAAGTTCGCGCTTTGCCGAAGGTCCCGGGGAGGCCGCTTCCGGAAAGAGCCTGAGGCCCGCTTTTTGGTTCAACCGGTGGCGTCGCGACACCGATCGCGGCAGCGCGGCGGAGTCCGCGATGGTTGCTTTTCCGGGATTCCGGTCACTTGCTGATCGGATGGGAGTCAGGTTTTACGCGCGGGAGGGCGGGCCGCATTGGCTGCGAGCTTTTCGCCATCGCAACTACCGCCTTTTTTTTCTTGGTCAAACAATCGCCCTGAACGGGAACTGGATGACCATGACGGCCATGGGCTGGCTGCTTTTCCGTCTCACGGAGGATCCGTTTCTGCTCGGTCTGATGGCTTTTTGCCTGCAAGCACCGGCCTTTTTGCTCGCTTCTTTCGGGGGTCTGCTCGTTGATCGTGTGAGTCGGCGGGGGGTGCTTTTGTTTGCCCAAGGGGCGGATGCTCTGGCCGTGGCTGTGCTGGCTTTTCTCACCTTCACTAATCAGGCAGGGGTGCCTCACGTTTTGGCGACCTGCCTTTTTTTAGGGGTCATCAAGGCACTGGATATGCCCGCCCGGCAGACGCTGGTGGCGGATATTGTCGACTTGCGGGAGGATCTGCCCAACGCCATCGCCCTCAACTCTTCTATCTTTCACGGTGCGCGGATGACGGGACCGTTGTTGGCCGGTGCCTTGGTCATTCCGTTGGCTGGAGAGGGTGCCTGTTTTCTTCTGCATTCGATCACTCTGCTCGGTGCGATGATTTGCGTGAAGCGTTTGCGGCCAAAGGGGCGCATGGCAAAGACGCCCGGAGAGTCGCTTTTCGGCCAGCTGGCGGAGGGCTTTCGCTACACGTTTGGCTTCAAACCTGTGCGGGGGCTGGTCTTGTTGACGGCAGCCGTGGCTTTTTTTGGTATGCCCTACAACACGCTTCTGCCTGTCTTTGCCCGGCAGGTCCTGGGGGGCGATTCCGGAACCTTTGGTCTTCTGGTGGCGGCCTGCGGAGGGGGCGCGGTGGCGGCGGCAGCGTGGCTGGCGATGCGCCCGTCCGTGCTCGGAATGGGTCGCGTGATTGGATGGAACACCGTGTTTTTCGGGACCGGTCTTTTGCTATTTGCCTGCACGCCTTTTCTTGGCGGGGCTCTGGTTTTTTTGTTCGTTACTGGATTTTCCAGTATAGCAGCGATTGTGGCGGCGAACACGATTGTGCAGACCCTTGTGGAGGATGGTCTCCGGGGGCGGGTTATGAGCCTCCTTGGAATGATTTTCATGGGGGCTATGCCCTTGGGTTCGCTTCTTTTGGGGCAAGGTGCCCGTTTGTTTGGGGCACCGACAGCTGTCGCCTTCGCGGGATTGGCGACGACGGCGGCGGGTGTGTGGTTTCTTTTCCGTTTACCCGCGTTGCGTGAGGAAGCCCGCCCGGTCTACGAATCGCGCGGTTTGGTGAGGGGCAAACCATGAACGTTTGCCTCGCCCCATTCACCGGGGCCATGAAATTCCCGCAAATGCACCCGCTTTCGAAGCTGTCTTATTTTGCTGCGGGCACAACTTCTTATACGTTCAGAACAAAAAAACTGACAGATTGAGAACAGGTAGTTGGGTGGCAAAATGAGCAGAAGGTATTGTCGGCGGTTACGAAATCCGAGGTTGGTGTATAACCGCCTTATTTCGCAAGTTGTGGAGAAAAGGCGCCCGATGGATGAGGAGGCAATGCAGGCTATGCGCCATTCTGGGATTGGATGCGGATAATCTGGAGGCGATTCTGGCGGAATGATGGGAACTCCGCGGAGGGCATCCGTCGACGCCTGAAGGCGCAGATGGGGGATGTCTCCGTCTTTATGCGGGAGGTGAAGACGCGCTCCACTTTGTGGTACAACGGGAAGTGCGGGAGGGTGGGGACTTTCTGGGCGGAGCTGACTTCGCGACAATTGCGACCGTGGTGAAACGCCACTGAAAAATGTGATAACCTTTGTGATCACATCCGGTGCAAACAGGAGTTTTGAGAGAAAGCTTGCATTTCGTATCCGCACCCCGGATGTTCGCTGTCTTTGGGTTGACTGCCGGTGGATGACACCGTTGTCGCACGGCAGGCGAGGAACCCCTTCGGGCGTCTTTTCGATGAGAGACTTTTCTGAGGAACTCTCATTCATCGAAAATTAAAAACATCCAACGGCAGCGGCTTTGCCGCCTGCCTTTACACGCCCGGATCAATGCGGTCCGGTGATCATTATTGATATGCTTACCATCCCTTCTTTTTCGACACTGGGTCTCGCCGAGCCCCTTCTCCGCGCGCTTGCGGATAAAAACTACACGGAGCCTTCCCCCATTCAGGCGCAGGCAATTCCGCACTTGCTTGATGGCCGTGACCTTCTTGGCTGCGCCCAGACAGGTACGGGTAAAACGGCCGCTTTTGCCCTGCCCATATTGCATCGCCTGAGCAAGCATCCCCCGGTGCGGATGGCGCGCCGGCCCGGGGTGCTCGTGCTGACACCCACCCGTGAGTTGGCGGCGCAAATCGGTGAAAGCTTTGCCCATTACGGCAAATATCTGCCTTTCCGGCATACCGTGATTTTCGGCGGGGTGGGCCAAAATCCGCAGGTTCGCGCTTTGCGGGAGGGGGTCGACATTGTTGTGGCCACCCCCGGTCGCCTCCTCGATCTCGCCGAGCAGGGTTGTATCGATCTGAGCGGGGTGGGGGTCTTTGTGCTCGATGAGGCTGACCGTATGCTGGACATGGGGTTTGCCCCGGATGTCAAGCGGGTGATGGCCCGCTTGCCGGAGCGTCGGCAGTCCCTGCTTTTTTCGGCCACGATGCCGGGGCCGATTCTCGAGATTGCCAATCGCCTTCTGCATGATCCGGTGAAGGTGGAAGTGGTTCCCGCGTCATCCACGGCGGACAAGGTGGTTCAACATGTATGCCATGTTGATCGTGGCGATAAACCCGACCTCCTCGCTCATACGATTCACTCACACGCGGGCGGGCTGGTGCTCGTCTTTTCTCGGACCAAGCATGGAGCCAACAAGCTCGTGAAAAAACTCGGGCAGAACCGGATCGCGGCCAGTGCCATCCATGGCAACAAATCGCAGACCGCCCGTGAGCGAGCCCTGGAGGACTTTCGTTCCGGCAAGGTCCGCGTGCTGGTGGCCACGGATATTGCGGCCCGGGGTATCGATGTGAAAGGAGTCTCCCTCGTTATCAATTACGACCTCCCGAACGAACCGGAATCCTACGTTCACCGCATTGGTCGCACGGCGCGGGCCGGAGCGGATGGTTTGGCCATCGCCTTTTGTGATCCGGATGAACGCGTCTACCTGCGCGATATTGAGCGGCTTATCCGCATCGATGTCCCGGTCATGTCCGACCACCCATACGCCTTGGCTACACCGAATCTTCATCAGCTCGGCGGTGGAGGCAGCAAGGGGCGCGGCGGTTCCGCAGGCCGTGGCGGGCCGCGCCGTTCCGGTTCGGCCCCCGTGCGGGATATGGGCGGGATGGCCTCGAACAATGCGCCGAATCGCCCCCGCAACCGCTTCCGTTCATCCCGCCGCGCGGGAGGTCGCTGAGGATCCGAGAGAGGCTGCCCGAAAGGCCACTTGCGCAAGCTGTTGCTCCACAAGCAGCTCGCGCTCTTTGACCTCGCGGAGACGCCGGGTAAGCGCGGCCTCTCTTTGTTCCAGGGAGAGCCGTCCGGGACGAGCCACGTTTGCCTCGCATGTGCGCAGGTAGTCTTCGCGTGCACTCAAGAGGCGTTCCCATTCGGCCAGCTCTATACGCAAATTTTCCAAGTCACGCTCTTTCTTGCGAAGTCGGGCAGAGAGAACGAGCAGACGGTCCGTGTCGAGTTGCTGTTCCTCGATCCCATCAGCGGCCTCCGGGACAGGTGAAGCCTCCTCCGGAGTCCGGCTAAATGCCGCGTATAGGCGATTGCGGATAATTGAGTTCATGTCGCTCCTTTCCTCAGGGATTCCGGGGCGAGCCTTTCGTCCACAGACCCCTTATTTTCGTCAGGATAATAAAATACGCATTCCAAGAAAGGTCAATGCTTATTAGGTTCAGGAAAAATACTTATGCAATGTCGCTGATCGGGCAGTTCCTTTGTCGGGGGTGCTCTTTTTTCTCCAGTAATCCGGGGGCAGAAAATTCCGGCGAAGGGCAGCTTTCTATTTTCATGGCTTGCGGGTTGGTTCCCTTGCTTGCATGTTAGGAGGGATGAATTCTTCGGTTGTCAGAGTCTCGGTCAAAGGTGTGATGCCCACCTCAAACGGCTGCGCCCTCTTTCTCGGCACGGGAGAAAAGACGTTTATCATCTATGTGGACGCCTCGATCGGGAATGCCATTTCGATGATCATCAACGGTGTCCAGCGTGAACGCCCGATGACGCATGATCTCATCGGCAATATTTTCCTGGGGATGGGCATCGAGCTTCAGCGGATCGTGATCAACGATGTGCGGGAGCGTACATTCTTTGCGCGGGTGATTTTGCGCATGGAGAATGAGCTTGGCTCGAAAATAGTGGAAATCGATTCGCGTCCGAGCGATGCCATAGCCCTCGCCCTGCGAGAGGATAAGCCGATTTTTGTTCATCGCTCGGTGTTGGAGTCCGAGGAAGATATGAGCGAGTTGCTTGAGCGCATCCTCAAGGAGCAGGATTAAAAGGAGGGGGGGGGGCAAGCGTGCCGCAGTTGCCCTTTTCAGGATGGCGGGAGTTCCTTTCCGCTGCCCTCCTTCCGTTGCCCTCTCCTCCGGTCCGTCTCCCCATTTCACTTGGGCAATAAAGAAGGCGGGCAGCCTACCCCTAAGCTGCCCGCCATTATTTTCTATTTCACTACTCCTTATATGTTACCCCAAAACTCCCTTTCGGGAAATTTGCGATAGTTCAGAGCGTCTTTATTTTTCTCTGATGTGCAAGTACGAATTTGGTTTTTTTGCGTGAACGGTGATTTTTTCTGGCGAGCGCCTAAAACAGCCGGATGAGCGGAAAAAGATTCCGGTTTTTGTGTGGATTTTTTTGGCTTTTCATTTCTTTTTCCTGCCGAAACGGTCGGATTTCAGCTCTTTTTTTGGGAGGCGGAAAAACCTGCTGCGCACAGGGGAAAAAATGAATGAATCGTCTTGACCTAGGCTGATTACCTGATGAATTGTGGCGGGAATGTGACGGTTCCTTTATGGGGTCCGGACTCTATGAATTTTGGCAAGCGATAGGCCAAATAGACCGAAAGGTCGACAACAGTAAAGACAGCGACAGAGATAGGGCATGATTTGACAGTGTCATTGCCCGGATGAACCGCCTCCCACATGGAGGCGGTTCTCTTGTACAGGGTGCGACGTGCCGAAAGGTAGGCGGATCAACCCTTTGAGAAAAGGCGTCGGATGGCGTATAGGAGGAGACCGGCCGGCCCGCCGAACCAGCAAAAGAGCATCTCCAGAGGCACAGAGATTTTGCGTTTGGCGGCGTCCTGATAGATCACCAGCCCGAGGAAGAGATTCAGAATCTGAATGTGGGCGATGAAGACGAGGACGAGGAGGGGGTGGCGTGCAATCAATCGCACGGCGGCATAGTCCACTGTTTGAAAAGTAGGCAGGCGGGAAATCGTCCACGCATTGTAGAGCAGATAGGCCCAAACCGGGACGAGGAGGACCGGTAGAAAGAAGGGCTGGCAAATCCGCTGGATGGGTTTGGGTGCCCCCGGAATCAGCAGCAGGACCCAGATGGGTGCCGTCATCAGGCTGAGGAACCAAAGGGCTTCGTTGAGCTGGCGCGCCCCGAATGTTTCAATGAGCCAGGGAGACATGGGGGAATCATCTCCGTGGTTGGCAAACGAGGGCAAGGCGGTAGATAGTTTTTGCATGGACGAACTGAATATCAAAATCCGCCACCTGGAACTCGAGGATTACGAAGACCTGCGCAAGGCCATGGAGCTTTCTTACGCAAACATCGACGATGATCCGTGGCGGCGGCGGGATATTGCGCGCCTCCTGAAAGTCTTCCCCGAGGGGCAAATCGCCATTGAGGTCAACGGACGGGTCGTCGGTTGCGCGCTCTCGATCATCGTGAACTACGATCAGTTCGGGGACAACCACACCTATAACCAAATCACGGCCAACGATTCCTTCTCCACCCATACCGGTGAGGGCGATGTGCTTTACGGTATCGACGTCTTTGTTCATCCCGAGTATCGCGGTATGCGCATGGCCCGGCGGATGTATGATGCCCGCAAGGAGCTTTGCGAAAATCTAAACCTGCGCGCGATCATCGCCGGTGGCCGTATCCCCGGCTACTCCGAGCACAGTAACAAGATGACTCCGCGCCAATACATCAATCGGGTGCGCCAGCGGGAGATTTACGATCCCATTCTCACGTTTCAGTTGTCCAACGGCTTTCACGTGAAAAAGGTCCTGCGGGATTATCTGACCGGAGACACAGAGTCGATGGAATACGCCACCCTTTTGGAGTGGAACAACATCTACTACGAGGAGAAACCCAAACTCCTGAGCACACGAAAGAAGGAGGTGCGCCTGGGTGTGGTGCAGTGGCAAATGCGCCCGGCCACCCGCCTCGAAACGGTTCTCGATCAGGCCGAATACTTCGTCGATACGGTGAGCGATTACGAGTCGGACTTCATTCTCTTTCCGGAGTTCATTAACGCGCCCCTGCTCGTGAAGTTCAACGAGATGAACCAGGCCGAGTCCATGCGCGAACTTGCCCGCTACACGGAGCAGACGCTAGAAAAAATGCGCGAACTCGCCGTGAGTTATAACGTAAACATCATCCCCGGGTCCATGCCTTACACGGAGCGCGGTCGGCTCTACAATGCGGCCTTTCTTTGTCGCCGCGACGGTACTTGGGAAATGACGCGAAAGATCCACATCACGCCGAGCGAGCGGGAGAGTTATGGCATGGTTGGGGGCAATGAGTTGGAGGCCTTTGACACTGACTGCGGTAAGATCGGCGTGCTCATCTGTTACGATGTGGAGTTTCCGGAACTGCCGCGTCTCCTGCGCCAACAGGGTATGCAGATCCTTTTTGTTCCTTTTATGACGGACCTGCAAACCGGTTATCACCGCGTGCGCTTCTGTGCGCACGCACGGGCGATCGAGAACGAGTGCTATGTGGCCATTTCCGGCTCGGTGGGCAACCTGCCGCGGGTCGACAACATGGATATCCAGTTCTCCCAGTCTGCCGTGTTTGCGCCGAGCGATTTTGCCTTTCCCAGCACAGGGGTGGTTTCGGAGGCGACGCCGAACACGGAAATGGTCGTGATCTGTGATGTGAATCTCGACCTTCTCAAAGAACTTCACGAGGAGGGCAGTGTGCGCAACTGGAAGGACCGCCGCACTGACCTGTATGAACTCAAGCTCCGCAAACGCTGAGTTCGGGCAATGGCGACGATTTGAAAAAGTCGGGCTTTGGTGGAAAAAACCCCTTGACGACACCGCCCCGAGCGCCTTTGTTCCACCTCTTCAAATCACGGGGTAGTAGCTCAGTTGGTTAGAGCGCCTGCCTGTCACGCAGGAGGCCGCGGGTTCAAGTCCCGTCTATCCCGCCACTTAAAAGCCCGCAGCCACAAAAGGTTGCGGGCTTTTTGTTGGCGGCCATCCCGGGAGCGTCCGGGCAAAGGTGTAAACAGGAAGTTTGTCAGGTGTTTTAATGTTCTGAATATTTCAACATTGACAGAGACTGGGCAGGTCTTTGAGTGGGCGCATGAGCAGGAGGTTTTGCAGACGGCTACGTTATCCACGACTGGCGTGCCACCACCTTATTTCGAGGGTGGTGCAGAAAAGGCGGCTGATGGATGAGGAGGCGATGGAGGCGATGCGCCATATTATGCGCTCGCAGGCGGCGTTTGCGGGGATGGAGGTGCTGACATACTGCTTCATGG
>JAFIGE010000112.1 GCA_020831585.1 Opitutales bacterium
GGCAGATTTATCGCCGGACCGCGACGGAAAGACGTTTGCGAACTTCCGCACGCCCCGGGCGACGAAGCGGGCGCGCGAAGTTCTGCCCGCGCGCTTCCGCCTTGGGTCGACCGCTGAAGCAGGTCGACTACCCCGCAGTCCACCGAAGGCAAAGGAGTCCGGCAGATTTATCGCCGGACCGCGACGGAAAGACGTTTGCGAACTTCCGCACGCCCCGGGCGACGAAGCGGGCGCGCGAAGTTCTGCCCGCGCGCTTCCGCCTTGGGTCGACCGCTGAAGCAGGTCGACTACCCCGCAGTCCACCGAAGGCAAAGGAGTCCGGCAGATTTATCGCCGGACCGCGACGGAAAGACGTTTGCGAACTTCCGCACGCCCAGGGCGACGAAGCGGGCGCGCGAAGGCCTGCCGGCGCGCTTCCGCCCTGGGTCGACCGCTGAAGCAGGTCGACTACCGGGCAGCCGGCCGAAGGCAAAGTAGTCCGGCAGATTTATCGCCGGACCGCGACGGAAAGACGTTTGCGAACTTCCGCACGCCCCGGGCGACGAAGCGGGCGCGCGAAGTTCTGCCCGCGCGCTTCCGCCTTGGGTCGACCGCTGAAGCAGGTCGACTACCCCGCAGTCCACCGAAGGCAAAGGAGTCCGGCAGATTTATCGCCGGACCGCGACGGAAAGACGTTTGCGAACTTCCGCACGCCCAGGGCGACGAAGCGGGCGCGCGAAGGCCTGCCGGCGCGCTTCCGCCCTGGGTCGACCGCTGAAGCAGGTCGACTACCGGGCAGCCGGCCGAAGGCAAAGTAGTCCGGCAGATTTATCGCCGGACCGCGACGGAAAGACGTTTGCGAACTTCCGCACGCCCAGGGCGACGAAGCGGGCGCGCGAAGGTCTGCCCGCGCACAACCGCTTCTCATTTGACCACGGCAACTGCAGACTTCAGGTTCAACGCATCGCCAATCCCGACCTGCTCTACACTGTGTGGTCCGGGTTGACTCTGAATGCGGGCGACGCCCCTCCGCTTCCCTCCGGATGCATCCTTCACGCGGTCGGAATGCGCTCAGGCGTTTATACGCTCAGATGCCGTGGATGGCGGATTTGCTGATGGAGAGGGCGGCTTCCTTGAGGGACTCGGAAATGGTGGGGTGGGCGTGGACGGTGCGGCCGAGGTCTTCGGCGCTGCCGCCGTAGGTCATGTGGGCGACGGCGTTGGCGATCATCTCGGAGGCCCCGGCGGCGATGATGGCGACGCCGAGGAGGCGGTCGGTCTTGGCGTCGGCGATGACCTTGACCATGCCGTCGGTGGCGTCCTGGGCGATGGCGCGCCCGTTGGCCATGAGGTTGAACTTGCCGATTTTGACGTCCCGCTTTTGGTCGGCAGCCATTTTTTCGGTGAGGCCGACGGAGGCGATTTCCGGGTGGGTGTAGATGACGTTGGGGACGAGGTTGTAATCGACGTGCCCGGGCTTGCCCGCGATCAATTCGGCGACGGCGACGCCGTCTTCCTCGGCTTTGTGGGCGAGCATGGGGCCGGTGATGACGTCGCCGATGGCCCAGATGTGTTCGGCGGTGGTGCGGAAGTGGTCGGTCGGGATGCGCCCGCGGTCATCTGTTTGGATCCCCACTTTGTCGAGGCCGAGCCCCCCGGTGTGGGCTTTGCGCCCCACCGCAACGAGGATCTTGTCGGCTGTGTAGGTGACGGCCTTGCCTTTTTTCTCGGCTTCGAGGACCCAGGCTCCGTCTTTTTTCGAGGCCCCGGTGACTTTGGTGGCGGTGTCGATCTTGAGGCCCTGCTTTTTGAAAATGCGCTCGGCGAGTTTGCTCACGTCTTCATCGGAACCGGCGGCGATCGTGGGGAGAAACTCGACGACAGTGACTTCGCTCCCGAGGCGCGCCCAGACACAGCCGAGCTCAAGGCCGATGGCGCCGCCACCAACGACAACGAGGCGCTTGGGCACTTCGGTGAATTCGAGGGCTTCGGTGCTGGAAACGATGTCTTTGCCGTCGAACTTGAGGAAGGGGAGTTCGACCGGCGCGGAACCGGTGGCGATGACAATGTCCTTGCCTTCGATGGTGTAGGCGTCGCCTTTTTCCGGTGTCACGGTGACCTGGCCCTTTCCGGCGAGGCTGCCGGTGCCGGTGTGGATCGCGATCTTGCGCTTTTCGACGAGCATGCGCACGCCTTTGCGGAGCTGATCGACGACACCGGTCTTGCGTTCCATGAGCTTGGCGACGTCGATCTTCACGCTCTCGGCGAGGATGCCGTGCTTTTCGCCGTGGCTGAGCTGATGAAAGAGCTCGGTGGAGTGCAGGAGGGCCTTGCTCGGGATACAGCCCACGTTGAGGCAGGTTCCCCCGAGGTGGGGATACTTCTCAATGAGGGCCACGCTGAGGCCGAGTTGGGCGGCGCGGATGCCGCCGACATAACCGGCGGGGCCCCCACCGATGATAATGAGATCAAATTTTTCCATGATTAGATGCCGAAAAGGAGGCGGCTGGGATCTTCGATGGCGTCTTTCACTTTGACGAGGAAGGTGACGGCTTCGCGCCCATCCACGATGCGGTGGTCGTAGCTGAGGGCGAGGTACATCATCGGGCGGATGACGATCTCGCCGTTTTCCACGACGGGCCGGTCCTTGATGGTGTGCATCCCGAGGATGGCGGATTGCGGCTGATTGAGGATGGGGGTGGAAAGCATGGAACCGAAAATGCCCCCGTTCGTGATGGTGAAGACGCCACCCTGCAGGTCATCGATACCGATCTTCCCTTCTTTGGCTTTGTTCGCGTAGTCGATAATGGATTTTTCGATACCGGCGAAGCTGAGGCCATCGCAATCGCGCACGACGGGCACCAGCAGACCCTTCGGCGTGCTCACGGCGATGCCGATGTCGTAAAAATGGTTCTGCACGATTTCCTGCCCGTCGATCTGCGCATTGACGGCGGGGACGGCCTGCAAGGCCTGGACGACGGCTTTGGTGAAGAAGCTCATGAAGCCCAGCTTGACGCCGTAGGCTTTGACGAAGGCTTCCTGGTGCTTTTTGCGCAGCTCCATGACCGGCCCCATGTTGACCTCGTTAAAGGTCGTGAGCATGGCCGTGGTCTGTTGCGCTTCAACGAGGCGTTGCGCAATCGTCCGGCGCAGGGGCGTCATCTTCTTGCGCGTCTGGCGCTCGCCGTCAGCCGGTTTCGCTTTGGCGGGGGCAGGGGGGGGAGAAGAGGGAGATGAATCCCGCGTGGGCGGGACTTTCCCGCTTTCGCGGGACTCAGGAGAAGAGGGAGATGGCTCTTTTTCCTTGGACTCAATGGCGGCCAGCATGTCGCCTTTGAGGACGCGACCGTCTTTGCCGGAGCCCTCGACGGTTTTCGGGTCGATGCCGGATTCGTCGGCAAGGCGACGAACGGCCGGGGAGGCGGGGTGATCGCTTCCGCTGGCTTTGGCGGAATCGGAGGAGGCGGGCGTGCTTTCCTTCTCCGCTTTCTCTTCTTTTTTGGATGAGCCGCCGGAGGCAGACTCGTCGATTTCGGCAATGACGGCCCCGATCTCGACTTCATCGCCTTCGGCGACTTTGAGAGAGATGACCCCGGCCACCTCAGCCGTTCCCTCCGAGGTGATCTTGTCGGTTTCGAGGTCAAAGAGGGACTGGCCCTGTTCGACGCGGTCGCCGTCTTTCACATGCCAGGCGGCAAGGATGCCGCTGGAAATCGATTCGCCCATCGCGGGCACTTTTACTTCGGTAGCCATGAGTATCGGATGAGTAAGGCGCGGATCAGGAGAGAGTGAAAGCTTCTTCTACGAGCTGGGCTTGTTCGCGGTTGTGAAGGATGAGGGAGCCCACGGCAGGGCTGGCGGCGGCGTCGCGCCCGGCGTAGAGGGGCTTTTTGCCGAGAGTGTCTTCGAGGATGGGGGCGATAAAGCTCCACGCACCCATGTTTTGCGGCTCCTCCTGGCACCAGACGATGGTTTTCACGTCGGGGAAGGCGGCCATGGTCAGGTTTAAGCGGTCGTGGTTGAATGGATACAACTGCTCAATGCGGATGATGGCGGTATCGGTGATCTTGTTTTCCCGGCGGTGCTTCGCGAGATCGTAATAGACTTTGCCGGAGCAGAGAACAGCTCGTTTGGCCTTTTGGGGCTTCTCCGGATCGGTGAGAATGGATCCGAAGACCACGTCGGTGAAGTCCTCCTTGCGCGAAACCGCTTCGCGGTGGCGCAAGAGGCTCTTGGGCGACATGATGACGAGCGGCTTGCGGAAGTCGCGCATGATCTGGCGGCGGAGGATGTGGAAATACTGCGCCGGCGTGGTGAGGTTGGCTACCTGGATATTGTCGTCCGCGCAGAGCTGAAGGAAGCGTTCGAGGCGGGCGCTGGAGTGCTCGGGCCCCTGGCCCTCGTAGCCGTGGGGGAGAAGCATGACGAGGCCGCTGACGCGCTGCCACTTGGATTCGGAGCTGGCGATGAACTGGTCGATGATGACCTGAGCGCCATTACAGAAGTCGCCGAATTGGGCCTCCCACATGCAGAGCATATCGGGGAAATCGAGGCTGTAGCCGTAGTCGAAGCCGAGCACGGCGGCTTCGGAGAGGAGCGAGTTATGCACGCAGAGGAGACCTTTGCGGCCCTCCATGGCGAGGAGCGGGTAGTATTTTTCCCGCGTTTTGGAGTCGAAAAAGACGGCGTGGCGCTGGCTGAAGGTGCCGCGGGCAACATCCTGGCCGGAGAGGCGCACGTGTTTACCCTCCATCATGAGGGTGCCCCAGGCAAGGGCTTCGGCAAAGGCCCAGTCGATGCCCTCGTCCTTCTCAAAACTCTCCAGCTTGGCGAGAAGCTGCCGCTTGATCTTCGGGTTGACGTTGAAGTTGTCGGGTATGCGGGTGAGGGAGCGGGCGACGTGGGTGAGGGATTTTTTGTCGACGTTGGTGGGGACCGGCTTGAAGGCGTATTCGGGCTGATAGGTCGGGTTGGCTCCGTCGATCGCGCGGGTGATGGGCTCCCCGGCCTTTTCCTTTTCCTTGAGCTTTTCGTAAGCTCCGGTGAGGTCGCCGGCGGCTTCTTCGCGCATGGCGGCGAGATCGCCTTCTCCGAGAACCCCCTCTTCGGCCAGCTGTTTCCCGTAGATGTCGCTCACGAGGGGGTGTTCGCTGATCTTTGTGTAGAGCGTGGGCTGGGTGAAGGCCGGCTCGTCCATCTCGTTGTGCCCGTGCCGACGGTAGCAAAGCATGTCGATGACGACATCGCTGTTGAACTCCTGCCGGTATTCGAGGGCCATTTGCATGACCCAGACGACCGCTTCCGGGTCGTCGCCATTAACGTGGAAAATGGGTGCTTCGATGATCTTCGCCACGTCCGAGCAATAGAGGGAGGAGCGCGCTTCCGAGGGATCGGTCGTGAAGCCGATCTGGTTGTTGATGACGAGGTGGACCGTGCCGCCCGTGCGGTAGCCCGGGAGCTGGGAAAAGTTGAGCACCTCGGCGACGATGCCCTGACCGGCAAAAGCAGCGTCTCCATGGATGAGAAGCGGCATGACCTGGCGGCGGTGTTCGGTGTCTTGCAGGTGGCGCTGGCGGGCGCGGGCCATGCCCTCCACTACCGGGTTGACCGCTTCGAGGTGGCTCGGGTTGGCTGCCAGATGGAAGACAAGGGACTCGCCGCTGTCGTTCAGGCGAGTGGAGGAGTAGCCCAGGTGATACTTCACATCCCCATCGCCGTGACGGGTATCGGGAATGAAGTTTTCGCTGAACTCGTGGAAGATGTATTCGTAGGATTTGCCAATGACGTTGGCGAGCACGTTGAGGCGGCCGCGGTGGGCCATCCCCATGACAATCTCTTGCATGCCGAGGCCCGGACCCCGCTCCAAAACCGTGTCCAAGGCCGCGATGAGGGTCTCCCCCCCCTCCAGACCAAAGCGTTTCTGGCCGACGTAATTCTTGTGGAGAAACGCTTCAAACTGTTCCGCCTGAATGACTTGGCGGAGAATCCGGAGCTTTTCCTGATGGGGGAACCTGGGTGTATTGAGGGTCGGCTCCATCTTTGCCTGGAGCCAGCGGCGGCGGGGGGTCTCCTGAATGTGCAAATATTCCGCGCCGATCGAGCCGCAGTAGGTCTTGTGCAGATTATCGCGCAACTCGCGCACGGAAAGGGAGATCCCATCGAGGTAGTTGCCGGACCAGAAGACCTCATTGAGATCCTCTTCGCTGAAACCGTGGCGCTCAAGGGCGAGGCGGGGATTTTGCGGGGGTTCGCGGAAGAGGGGATTGATGTTCGCCTGCGTGTGGCCGATCGAGCGGTAGGCGTAGATCATTCCCGTGAACCGCGCCTGCTTGATCGCGCGGTCGTCCCCTTCGCTGCCAATCGCGCTGGCGGAACCCGCCCCGCTGGCAGACGAAGCCAACTGGAAGCCCTCAAAAAAGGCCCGCCACGAGGGGTCCAGGCTCTCCGGATCGTCGATCCAACGGGCATAGTGCTCGTCGATCACATCTGCATTCCAACGGGTGGCAAAACTTGGGTTCTTCATTTCCGGTCTGAATAAGCAAAACTTCAAAGTTTCAAAAATGGCGGAGCGTGTCAAAGGTGCAACTTTCTGACAATGCTTTCCAGTCACCGATTTTCTAACGATTAGACTTTCCTTTGCCAAGCAGACGGGCTATTAGCTGAAACAATGAAAACACTATCCCCATCTCCATCGATGGCCAGTCGGCCACCGGGCCTTTCTCATCTGATTGAACCCCTGACGGTTATCGTTGAGGGGCGGCCATCCAGCGGAGGCATGAGCCTGACAACCGCCATCGGCTACCTCGACAATCAACTGCGCACGCGGGGCGAGAGCTATCCGGCGGACCTGCGGCACTATCTCGAGCGCCGCAGCTACGCCAAGGCCCTCGCCTGGGTGCGCAATCCCGGCATGCGGCACACCCCTTAATCGGTTTCATGGGTCGCACATCGAAACGGGTCGACACGGCAGGCGGCGCGGGTCTTTCCACCGACAACCCTTTTGCCGCTCTCTCGACCGAAGGGCTTCCGGCTGCGTCCAAGCCGCTGCCGCCGCAGGAGCCCGTCGCACCGAAACCCCCGAAAAAAGCTCCCTGGCACGGCGCGCGTCTCGAGATCCGTCGCCTCAAGGCGGGCAAGGGCGGCAAGGTGGTGACGGAGATTTCCGGTTTTCCGGCGGTGGCGCGGCGGCCGCTGGAGGATTGGTCGAGGGAGTTGAAGCAGCGCCTCGGCGTCGGCGGGCGGGTGGCAGAGGGTGTTTTCGAGATCCAGGGTGACCAGCGGGATGTGGTCATGGCCTACTTCAAGGAGGCGGGTTTTCGTCCAGTGTTCGCTGGCGGCTGATCCGGGTATTAGTATGATGGAAAAGCCAAAAAGACCGCCGACGGGGTCGCTCTCGGCCAATCGCTGGATTGGGGAAGAACCGGCCACCGCGCCCTTCCACATCATGGTCAAGCCGATCGGCCCGAAGTGTAATCTCGATTGCGCCTACTGCTTCTACCTCGAAAAGGAGGTGCTCTTCGGCGACCATGAGAAATGGAAAATGAGCGATGAGGTACTCGAAAACTACATCGCGCGCTACATCGCCGCCCAGCCGGCCGACCCGGTGGTTTTTGCCTGGCAGGGTGGGGAACCGACCCTCTGCGGGCTGGAGTTTTTCGAAAAAGCCGTGCGCTGGCAGAAGCAATACGGCGCGGGCCGGGTGATCGAAAACGCCCTCCAAACCAATGGAACTCTCCTCGACGACGCCTGGGGCGCCTTCTTTGCCCGCGAAAAATTTCTCGTGGGCATCAGCATCGACGGCCCCGCCGACCTGCACGATGCCTACCGCGTGAAGCGAAACGGCAAGGGCAGCCACGCCGAAGTCATGCGCGGAGTGGAAGTCCTGCGCCGGCACGGGGTGGACTTTAATACCCTCACCTGCGTCAATCGCATGAGCGTCGACCGGGGGGCGGAGGTCTATGAGTTCCTCAAGAGCATCGGTTCCCGCCACCAGCAGTTCATCCCCATCGTGGAGCGCCTCCCCGATGCCGAGGCGGCCCGGTTGGGCCTCAGCCACGCCACACCGCCCCGTTTTGCGGCGGAGGATGAGAATCTCGATGCGCCCGTGACGGAGTGGAGTGTGCCGCCCAAGGCCTTCGGGCGCTTCATGTGGAGCATTTTCAAGCGCTGGGTGCAGCGCGATGTCGGGCGGGTCTACGTGCAGCTCTTTGATGTCGCCCTCGGCAAATGGGCCGGCATCCCGGGCGGCATCTGTGTGCATAATGAGGAATGCGGGCGGGCCCTCGCCCTGGAGCACGACGGTTCCCTCTTCGCCTGTGACCACTACGTGTATCCGGATTTCCGGCGGGGCAACCTCCGTGAAACCAGCCTGGTCGAAATGGTCGAAAGCGCGCCCCAACAAGCCTTCGGAAAGGACAAATCGCGCACACTCCCGCGCTATTGCCAGGAGTGCCCGGTGAAATTCGCCTGCCAGGGCGGCTGCCCCAAGCACCGCTTTCTTCTCACGCCTCACGAGGAACCGGGCTTGAATTACCTGTGTGCCGGCTACCGTTTCATTTTCACGAAAATCGACCCCTACATGCGCGCCATGGCCGAACTGCTCGCCCGGCGGGAGCCACCCGCGCGGGTCATGGACCTTATCGCCACCCGGCGCCTCCCCAAGCCGTCCTGAGCGCCGCTTTGCCGCTATCTTGGTTTACATTCAGAGTTGCCGAGGAATGGCTCTCTTTCTTCCTCCTTGCACAGGCCTCCCGTCTGTGTTCACCTGTTCACCGTGAGAAGCGAAGAGATGATGGATGGAGCCGGAGTGCAGAAAACCTTTTGCGAATTTTTTGCCGGTATCGGGCTGATGCGCCTTGGCCTGGAAGCAGCTGGTTGGTCAGTCGCCTTTGCCAACGATATCGACGAGGACAAATTCGCCATGTATCGAACCCAATTCGCCGATGCCGAAGACCACTTTGTCTTGGACGATATCCATAGGCTAAATGCGGCGGCGATCCCGACAGTTGGGCTGGCGACGGCGTCTTTCCCCTGCAATGACCTCTCCCTTGCCGGCATGCGTTCCGGACTGGGCGGTCAACAGTCCTCCGCCTTCTGGGGGTTTACGCGGATTCTGGAAGAGATGGGCGACCGCCGACCGCCCCTCGTGCTCTTGGAGAATGTGGCTGGCTTTCTCACCTCCAACAAGGGCGCGGACATACGGGAGGCCCTGCTGGCCCTCAATCGTATTGGCTATGCCGTTGATATCGTTATGATCGACGCGGAACGTTTTGTCCCCCAGAGTCGCGTTCGTCTCTTCGTCATTGGCTCGTTGGAAAGCAAAGGTCCCTCGCAAGTCAGAGAGACCGCCTCTTTCTATCAGAGCGCGGTGCGCCCCCGGGGTATTGCCGACTTTATTTTCGCCCATCCGGAGATCCATTGGAGCATTCGTTGGCTGCCCTCGCCTCCACAGCGCTCTATCAGCTTGTCTGATATCCTGGAGACCCTTCCGGAAGATTCCGATTTCTGGTGGAGCAAGGAACGCACCGACTACCTTGTCTCGCAGATGAGCGAGAAGCACGCGGCGAAACTGCAAACTATGAGAGAGGGTGACGCGCTTTCCTATGGGACGGTTTTTCGCCGCGTTCGCAATAAGAGGTCGATGGCCGAGTTGCGCACGGATGGCGTCGCCGGTTGCCTGCGCACACCGCGCGGCGGGAGCGGTCGTCAGATCCTCGTCGCCGCCGGCAAGGGCACCGTAAGGGCACGTCTCCTCACTCCACGCGAGTGTGCCCGCCTTATGGGCGCAGACAATTTCAAGATCGAAACCACTCTGAACAAAGCTCTTTTCGGCTTTGGTGACGCCGTCTGCATACCTGTGATTGCCTGGCTCGCCGAACAATACCTCAACCCTCTTGCGTGCGAGTTTACGGGCCATCCTGAGCCGCTTGCCGCATCCCGCCGAAAGGTTTCCGCCTGAAGAGTAAGCGTCCATTGGTCTCCTTTCTTCCCGGAGGGGCGATTTCTGGTATGCTTGGGGGATGGACCGATCAGAAGTGGACGTTTGTCCAGATGCGGCGAGGCGTGATCAATGCGGGCGGCGCATCGTCGAGGAGAGTGAGCGAGCACGGCCTTTGGCTTCCGCCGGTTTGCTCGTCTCGATTGTCTTGGCCAAATCGAAATGATGACAATCTGCAGACCCGCACATTACCAAAAATTTCGAGTCGAGGGCAGACGAATGGACGCTTACAAAGCAGCGGAACTTAAAAAAACCTGCGCCTAAAAAAATGGATATAAAAGATTTTCGAATCCTTTCCCACGCCTAATTTCAATAATTCAATTTTTGATAATAAAACAATTTATTAATAATTTTTTAAAAATCGGAAGATTTATGCTTTTCAATAAAGGTTTGCATGCACTTAGAATAAGATTTTCTTAGTCTAAGCATAAGTATAAAAATTACTTACGAACGAAAAACAAATAACCAAAGTACCGTATAGCATGCCGAAACAACTTGTTCAAAACCTTACGCGAGGCGTAAAGAATGTCGCCTTCGCGGCCATCTTGGCGATGGCCCCATCAACAACCTCCGCCATAATTTTGCTTGAGGTTCTCGGAGAGCCCGGATCTCCCGATTTGGTGTTACAGATGAGCGGTTCCTTCACCGTGACAAACCACACCGCTTTGACGGGAGCTAACAGCGATGCCAGCACCATGCGTCTCCTCGGCGGAGACAACAGAACGCTCTCAAGCTGGGCGACTATCAATCAGGATTGGGGGGGAGCTCCGCTGTGGAAAGAAATAGGCGGTTTTGGAGATAATATAGTAACACCCGACTCCACCTTGAGAATGACCATCGTCGGTGAGGATGCCAACGGGCCTATAAATGTGGTTATCAACTTCGCGGGGGTTGCGTATCAAGCGACCCAGGGGGCGGCTGATGGGGTCGTTCTGCCCTTTAATCCAACTGCCGCTGGCGGGCCCCTCTATCCGGCGGTGCAAAATGGCACGGTGACCATGACTGTGGAAGGATCGGCATCGTTTACCCTAACGGGTGGCCGGACTTTTGATGACCTGAACCTGGGCTCAAGAACAGCCGGCCCCTCTCAATTTTTTGGCGATAATGTAATCCAAACGGTTTCTGTGATTCCCGAACCCTCTGTTTACGCCTCGGTTTTCGGGTTGGTGGTGATTTTTATGGTCTTGCGGCGGCGGCGCTAAAAACATGGACGCCCAACAGATGCCTGGCGCGATGGTCCAAGCCAACGAGGGTCGGCATACTTGAATCATCGAACGATGAGGCACCCGGAAGGAATCAACGATGCCCATTGCCCGGGAATTTCTGGGGTCTCTCCATTCCGTCCTGAGCACAGCCGATTTTCGGCAGATGCCGCTTGCCATGGCACGCTCCCTTTTCAAGAGTCGCCCCCTTTCCATTCCTTATGAAGACGCCCTTTTTCTCCGTTTTTGCTCTCCTCGTCCTCGTTCCGGTCATTTCCGCCACTTCACCGCGTGTGGCGTCGAGCGACCTTTTCGAAGGGTTCCTCGGCTCCGCCCTGCGCCTCTCCACGCCGGAGGGTACGGAGGTGCCGGAGATTCGCTTCATGGGGAGCGGACCGGCCATCGCCGCACTGACTGCGGGCGAGGCCGATGTCGCCATTATCGCCCTTCCCGATGAGCGCATGCCCGCCGGTGATTTCGCCTTCGGGCCGCTGGCCTATCAGGTCGCGGTGGTCGTGGTCCACGACTCCAATCCGGTTCAAAGCATCCGCCTCGACCAGTTGCGCGAGGTCTTCGGCGAAGGCGGGTCGATAGAAGAGTGGGGGCGTGTTGGGGGAACCGGCACGTGGGTTTCCCGACGGATGAATACCTATGTCCTGCGCCGGGCGGACGTGCTCGCGCTGGAGCTTTTTCGTGCGCACGCGATGAGCGACCGGCCCCTCCGTGCGACGACCCGGTTTCGCGAGAATACCCAAGGACTGCTGCGCGAGATTTCCGAAGATAATGCGGCCATCGCCCTCGTGCCCACGACGCGTATGGGTTCCCGCACGCGTGCTCTGTTTATCGCCCGCGATGCCCAGTCGCAGCCTTTTTCGCCCTCGGCCGATAATGTGATGATCGGCGATTACCCTCTGCGCCTTCCTTTCTACGTGGTCTACCGCCGGGATCTTGACGCGGAGCGGCGCTCGCAAATCCTTCGGATTCTTTACAGCGATGCAATGGCGCAGGCTTTGGAGGAAAACGACGTCCTCCCGCTGCCCAACCGCGAGCGTCGCGACCGCCTCATGCAGGCGGAAATGGCGCGTTGAATCGGGGGGCGCTCGTTCGCGCAGCAAATCCCCAAGCACCCGGTCCTTTGATTAAAGCGAGCAGGTCTGGGGCGCTTCCCGGTTGGGGCGGGCAATCACCCCGGGGTAGGGCTCGCAGGCAAAGGGAATTTCCGCGCGCCCTTCTTCGAGAAGGTGTCGGTCGCAGATGGCAAAAAAATCGCTCGATCCGCAGGCGCGGCGGATGTCGTGGAGAAAGGCCCCCTCGGGATCGACGCCTTGGCCCACAAAGGCCATGAACTTTTTCATGCGGTTGACCTGTGCCTGGTCCTCCACGTCCGGGCGAAGGTTGGCCGCCCAGAGATCTTCCACATAGTGGCGCACATCGGCAAGCGTGGGCGCATAGACCGTTTGACCGGAAAACAGCTCCCGGCATTGACGGAAAATCCAGGGGTTGCGGATCGCACCTCGACCGACCATGAGCCCGGCGGCCCCGGTGGACCGCGCCACGGCGGCGGCGGTGCGTGCCGAGGTGATGTTGCCGTTGGCAAAAACGGCCGGTTCGGCGCGCTCCACGGCGAAGCGGATCCAATCGTAGTGGACCTCGCTCCGATAAAGCTCCTTCACCGTGCGTCCGTGCACGCTGAGCAGGTCCACACCGTGGCGGTTCACACAATCGAGGAGCGCCGCGAAATTTTCCGTATCTTCGAAACCAATACGCATCTTCACCGTGAACAGGCCGGGAATGGCCGCGCGCATGGCCCTGAGCAGGTCATCGACTTTCGCGACATCGCGCAGAAGCCCCCCGCCCACATTCTTCTTGTAAATCTTCGGGGCCGGACAGCCCATGTTGAGATCGATGCCGGCTACGGGGTGCTGGAGAAGTTCCTCGATGGAGCGTTCTATGTGGCCAATATCCTCGCCGATGATCTGGGCAAAGACAGGGCGACCTGTTCCGTGGCTCGTCACCGATTCAAGAATATGGGGTTCGAGGCGCGAGGTCGCGTGTACACGAAAGTACTCCGTGAAAAAGTAATCTGGCGCGCCATAGCGGGCAATCACTTCGAAAAACGCCCGCGTGGTCACGTCCTGCATCGGGGCCAGTGCCGTGAGCGGCTGCGACGGAAGGATCGGCTGGGGGAGGGCCTTGCCCGAAGGCGTGGCATCTGTGGCGGAACGCATCATTTGCGCGCCTCACCATGCGCAAGCGAGCGCCTCCGTCAAGGAGTGCGCGGCGCGGAGGGGATGGTCACCTCACCCGTTTGACCCGGCCCGGACGATACCCCCACCTGAACGCGCCCCACGGACTCGCCCCCCGCCTCGCGCAGTTGCTTCGAGAGACGGTCCGCCAGGTAGGCGGCGAGGCACTCCACCGTGATATTCGGCAGGGGGAGGACCTTCACATCGCGCGGCAGAAAGACCAGACGCTCATCCGCGAACCGCGCCACCACCATTTCCGGTGTCTCCGTGACCTCCATGTGCGGCGATTTGCCGGGAAGAAGGACGATCTCATCCAGCTCCGCGCAAAGCGAACGCACCGCCCGCTTCACCACATTGTAATCAAACGCCATACCATTTTCCCCGAGCGCACATTCCACCCGCGCGCGCACCCGGAAATTGTGCCCGTGCAGGTTCTCCCGATCCCGCTCGCTGAAGATCGTGAAGTGCCCGGCAGAGAACTTGAAGTCCTCCTTGTCCAAAATGAGGTCAGCAGTCAGCATCCCCAAACCATTCGTATCGAGTATCTTCCCTGGCAAGCCGATTGCACCGAAAGTCCAAATCACAAATACCAGGTCAAAATACTTGCTACTAATTTCATCCAAAAAACAGAGGCGGAGGATGAGCTGTTACAACGGTCAATGAATTTAAAATACCCGGTAAAAATAATTGACGAAGAAGTTATCGTTGGACGGATAGCCACGTGTGCAGGGTGGGTGTGTCGGGGAGGAGAGTGGGTGTGCCCATTGCAGGATCGAGGAGGTCTGTGTAGGCGTGGTCGCGGAAGCGGCGGCAGTGGAGGAGGATACGGGCGCGGTGGCCGGGGGCGCGGACGAGGCGGCCGAGAGCCTGGTTGATTTTCATCATCGCGGGGAGGCGGTAGATGCGCTCGAAGGCGGCATCGCGGTCGAGGTGGTGCAGTTCGCGTCGCCGGGCTTCCTGGAGTCCGTTGACTTCCGGCAGGGCGGGGCTCACGACCATGGCGGCTTCGACGCGTCCGCCGAGGAGATCGATGCCTTCAGAGAAACCACTTCCCAAAACGAGAAAGAGGGCATCCGCGAGGAGGAGGTTTTCTTCGATGAAGGCACGTTGCTCAGCGAGGCTGAGGCCGCGCGGCGGCAGGGCGATGCGAAAGCCTGTGTCGAGCGTCTCCGCGTAGACGCGCACGTCTTCGGCATAGCGATAGCTGGGAAAAAAGACCGCTATCGGGGGCGATTGGTGGGTGGCGAAGGCCAGCACGGTCTCGGCCGTGAGGGGGAAATCCGAGCGGCGACCTTTGAGAGAGGTGTCCACGCGGGGGTCGATGGCCAGTTGGTAGGCTCCTTCGCGCCAGGGGGCCTCGGCTAAAACAAAGGTGCCGGCGCGGGCATCGAGGCCCAGGTTTTCCCGCAGAATGTGGGCAGGTCCGAGCGTGGCCGACATGATAACAACCTGGCCGAAGAGGAGAAGCTGCCGGGCGATGTGCGGGGCGGCTGAGAGACAGGCAAATTCCACCGTGCCGCGCTCGCGCGCCCAGACAAAGGGAGCTTCCGGAGCATCGCGCACGCGGCGGTAATCGAGGATTTCCCAGAGCCACTCCATCGTGGGTTCGGAGAGGTGGGTGGGGTCGGGGAAATGGCGTTCGAGGATCTCGACGAGTTCGGTGAGGCTTCCGCTGACGCCGTGGACGGCTTCTTCGGCCGGGGTGTCGCCTGTGGGAAAGCGTTCGATTTCGCCAATGAAATCGTCGAGCGCACGAATCAGGCGGGGATGGGTATTTTCGCGTTCCAGCTCAGTGACAACGAGGTGGAGCGCCTCGGCTGGGAAGCGGAGTGTCCAGGCGTCGGCCGCCCGACCCGGCAGGTTGTGCGCCTCGTCGACAATCAGCAGTGTGCGCGTGGGATCGAACCCCGGCACATCCATGAAGACGGAGGCATGGCGTGGTGAGAAAACGTAATTGTAGTCACCCACCCAAACATCCGCCCAGGGGAGCAAGCTGCGCGATAGGGCATGGGGCGGAAATTGATGCGTCCGCGCCAGCTCCGTGACCTTCTCCAGCGTGACCGTGCCCTCTGTGAACCAGCTCTGCGGCTGCAAATTCGCCGCGCGCCAGCGTTCCCGCGCATCCTCCGCCCAGGCCGGATCAAAGGGGCCGTGCTCGGCCAGGCTGCGCATTTGGAAGTAATGAAAGCCACCCTCGTCCGGGCGCATGGCGGAGAGCTGTCGGCAGACTTCGAGCTGACCGGTGGATTTACCGGTCAAGTAGAGGATGCGGTCGATCTGCGTGGCGCGCAGCCGTTCCAGCGCAAGCTCAAGGGCAACGCCGGTTTTTCCGAAGCCCGTGGGGGCCTCGAGGAAGACAAGGTTTTCCCGCTCAAGGGTGCCGGCGAGGCGTTTGCGCGTTTCCATCTGACCGGGTCGCCAGCTCTCAAAGGCGGGTTTGGTGGACACTTCCCGATAGGCCCGCCGGCGCGTGCGGTGGCTTTCCAGGAAACCAAGAAAGAGATCGAGGGTGGCAGCAAAACGGGCTTCAGGCTCCGTTACCCCGACGGTTTGCATGAGGCCATCGTCGATGTTGACGAAGATCAACTCGGCTCGCAGCAGCCGACCCTCCATGGGGTGGGCGAGGGGGGCGAGAAGGGCGTAGGTCGCCGCCTGCTGGAAGTATGCCGGGTGCCGGGTGGCCAGCTCATCCGGTGCCACCGGAAGCGGATGGCGAACGGTTTTGATCTCCCGCAGGCAAACCGCCTCGTCTGTCACAAGAATCTGGTCCACCCGCCCTTGGAAGTGGAGCTCCCAGCCACCCGCCTTCCACACGGCCAGGAGGGAAACTTCGCAGGCGAGATTTTGGCCGGTATCGGCGGTCTGCTGTTCCGCCTGTTCCCGCAGCGCGGTGTGCCAGCGGCGACCGGCCTCGGCGCGCCAACGGCCTCCGCCGCGGACCACGCCCGCAGACGGTCCGGTGTGGAACTGGGCAAACTCCGTCACACTGAGGTGGACCCGCCGCTCTTCGAAATCAATGCGCACGCTCTCCAACTCAGGGAGAAATTTGGGCCTTACCAAGATCAAAGTTAGGCATTTGGATTTCCAGAGGTTCTTGACCTCGGGCAGACCTTCCTCAACCTTCCCCCTATGTTCCGTATCATCCTTGTTCTTATCGCGATTGTTTTTTCCGCATCGATGGGTTTAGTTGTCTTCGGAGAGGTGCGCACGTTTCCTGCCGGTTCACTTGACCGGTCACTGGGGGATATGTTGCCCCGGGCTGTCGACTTCGGCTGGCAAGAGCGGGATTTGCCCTTGGGTCCAACCGAGTCTGTGATTGACCGATCCGAGCGCCTTTTGCGTTTTGATGATTTTGTATTTCGCGAGTTTCGTCGCGGCAGCCAGTATTTCACAGTCTATGTGGCCTACTGGGAGCCGGGCAAGATGCCCCGGCGGCTCGTGAATATGCACAATCCCGATCTCTGCTGGGTCCTCGGTGGGTGGGTGTGCACATATCGGGTGCGGGGGAAGCCTCTCCAAGTGGGCGACGTGGTGCTCGTTCCTGCTCAATTCGGAACATACGAGATGCGCGGGCACGAAATGCACACATATTTTTGGCACATGGTCGACGGCCAGCCATATGAGCACCAGGGGCTCTCTGTCGGTCGGCAGATTCGGAATTTCTTGCTCACGCCATTCACCGGTAACTTCACGGCTAAATCCGAGCAGTTTTTCATCCGTGTGACGAGCAGTGACCCGATCGACTTCATTCTTCGAGAAGAGATGGCCGAGGCCGTCTTCAAGAGCTTGGCGCAATCCGGTTTGGTTCGCGAAAAGCAGGGGTGAGGCCGATCCTTTTGATCGGTTCTTGGCGCAGCCGGTATCTTGGTTTGCTAGTATTTACTTGAAAAATAAAGCGAAGTAATGCAGCTTACTTCGCATGAGTCG
>JAFIGE010000113.1 GCA_020831585.1 Opitutales bacterium
GGATTGGTTCGCAGGGGTGCAGGGGGCGTTTGGTGGGCGACAAACGGGTGCGCGGGCGATGAAGGGCGGGGAGTTCGGCGGGCTGTTTGCCTTCAGGGATTTGCAAGACCCCCTTTGCTGAACCGATAGAGTTTACTTTGCCAAATGCCGAATGACGTGGGCTGCCGCATGAAAAGCGAAGGTGCCTGTGACAAAGGTGGCTGCTCCAAAACCCGTGGCACAGTCCAGCCGAATGCTCCGCGTCGCTGAGTGGCTGGCATCGACTTCGCAAGCGCTGTTCTCATCTTGGGGTTGGCGGGGCAGTTCTGATGAGAAGACACACGGGATGCCGAAACGGGCTTTTTCCCTTCGCGGGAAATCATATTCCTGACGCAGGACTCTGCGTACGCGGGCAAGCAGGGGATCATTGTAGGCACGACCGAGATCCGCCATTTCCACGGATGCCGGATCGAGGCGACCTCCCGCCCCGCCGACCGTGAGCGCCGGGATGCTCCTCTCGCGACACATAGCCAGGCTCAGGGCCTTGAGCCTGCCCGCATCAATGGCATCAACGAAAAAGTCGGGGTTCCGATCCAGAAGGACCGCTGCGTTGGCGGTCGTGAGATAAGTCTCTTCGGCGTATACGTTTGTCAGGGGGGAAATCTGGTGTATCCGCTCTGCCATGACCCGGACCTTGGTTTTCCCGACTGTGCTCTGAAGGGCGTGAACCTGTCGATTGATGTTGCTCTCGCAAATGTCGTCGAGGTCGACGAGGGTGAGTGTGCCTATTCCACTGCGGGCAAGTGCCTCGGCTATCCATGAGCCAACGCCTCCAATGCCTGTGATCATGATATGCGCGGCTCGTAGGCGCTCAAAAGCCTCATGCCCAACCATGCGCCCGATCCCCTCGAAGGAGCGCGGGTAGGCGCGAAATGGTGTCGCGGGCGGGACCGTTTTCATCGGGTCCGTCGTGGTCACCGGTCAGATCGGACGAACGAGTTTCTCGGCCAACTGCATTCCACTGATGGCGGCTGCTTCAATCCGCGCACCCCCGAAACCATCGCCGCATAGAGCAAAGGGGTGCTCTGAGTCGATATAGTAAGGCTTCCGGAAGGGTTCTTTCTCCCGGTAGATGCGCACAGGGTCGCTAAAGCCCCACCGGTGGCCAACGGCACTAACCACATCGGCTTTGATGAAGGGGCGCGCGGCATCGAGCAGAACCGGCAGGCGTTCCTCGTCGCTGGCATCCCAGTATCGCTCGGCGAACTTGGGCGAACTGTTTATCGTGATCGACCCGGGCACGGGAGAAACATTCTTTACGGAGTTGTCACCAATCCATCGGAGGACCGGGTGGTTCAGATCCATGGCTCCGGGGTTGGGTAAGCCCGCAGGTCCGTTTAAGTGGACCATGGCGGTAATGCATTTTGTGTAGGTGATGCGGCTGAGTTCCTCCTCCTCATCGTAATCCAGGTCGATGTTGCTTTCCTGAAGTAGCTTGAGCGACTGGGGGACAGGGGCCGAGAGGACGAGATATTCAGCCTCGTGACGTTTCTTGGTGATCTTTCCTTCCTCGTCGCTGGCATCGGCGAAAACGACCCAGCGATTTTTGTCCCATTTGAGGCGGGTGACTTTTTCTGACCGCAGGACATTGAGTTTGGCCCCGAGTGCTTTGGGCACGGTGTTCATCCCGTTCACACCCACATAGCGCATGTTTCCGAGCGGCCCCTTGTACCATGGACGCGCGAGACCTTCCTCCATCCAACCTTCGACGAGTTCGCGAAAGGCTGCCTCGCGGGTGGTGACAAATTGGGCTCCATGATCAAAAACGGCCTTCTCTATCCGGCGTGTAGCCATGCGGCCGCCAAACCCGCGACCTTTTTCAAGGACAGTGACCTGAACGCCGTCACGTTGCAAACGTGTGGCGGCAAGCAGACCGCTGATGCCGGCTCCGACGATTATACAAGAGGAAAATGTTTTCATGCTTCGTGCGTTGGTGCGGGGTTTTCCACACTTCGCCTTCTGTATGTAACGAAGGAGAGGATCAAGCGAGCATTATTTACTGATTGAGGGCGGGTGGGGGGATCACGAAGTTTGTCATGCAGTGTTCTTCCTCTGGATTGCCGTTGGGCATCCTTGGCCTGGTTTGCTCTGAGGAGACAGAGGTTGGGCGGGGCCCCGGCCTAAAAACGGAAAGGCCGAACGGCGCGCGGTGAGACCGGGTCTCATTTTGGGTGATCTGAAAACTTGATGATTGCACCCTTTTATGACTCTGCCGCCCATTGTTGATTGCCTCGTTCTTCTTTTGTCGACTAACTTGGGATTTTCCTACGGTTTTATGTTCATTTTCGGAAAACGAGTCATGATCGTTTCGGTGCGTTTCTTCCTGTCGATGGCGCGGGCGGGTTTGTGTCTGCTGGTGATGGTTCAAAGCGGGGCCGCGCAGGATTTCGAGACCTTGCAGGACCAAGCCGGTCGCTCCATTCAGGCGCATGTGGAGGCCCTCATCGATGGGCAGGTGCATCTTGTGCGGGCTGACGGGCACCGTTTTGTCGCGTCGCTGGAGATTTTTTCCCGGACTGACCAAGAGCGCTTGCGCAAGCGGTTTTTGGAGGCAAACAGCCGTCTTCATGAGGAACCGGGGGCATCGGCGGCGGCTTCGCTCCGGGAGTCGATGAATGCGGCTGTCGGCTTTCCGCTTTTTCCGGCGGGCGCTCTGTGGGAGGCCGAGGCAAGCGGGGTGGCCCATGCGCTGGATCTTCGGGAGGAGTCGCGCACGGCCTACGAGGCGAGCTACCGCCGGTATCCCCGGGAAGCGACGCGCCTTTTCGGAGCGCGGCCCTACTCGGTTGCGCTTTATGCGCGGGATGGGCGTCCGCAAAATATCTCGATTGTATACATGAACCGGGGAGACCTGCCGCTGGCCCTTGCCGAGGCCTCGGAAACGTCGATCCGCACGGAGGCGGCGCTCCTCGCTTGGTTGCGTTCAGCCAATCAACGCGATGCGGGCGCTATCACCCAGGCTCTCGAAAACGTGCTGGGGGAGGGGCGTTTTTTTGCCACGGGGCAGGGCACCTTTCGGGAAACCACGACTCGTTGGGATTGGGAGGGGCACGCGTTCTTGCTTGTTTCCGAGCCGACGAGCCACACCGCCCTGAGCATTTTGCCCAGCGCCGAGGCGGATGCCCGCGGACGCGCTCAGTGGAGCCCCGCGCCGCCCCTGCGAGAGCGGATGCGGGCGGATCTTTTGCTCAATGACTTCGGCGACGTCCTCATCGGCAATCTGCCCATGGTCGACCAAGGGCCGAAGGGCTATTGCGTACCCGCCACGTTTGAGCGGGTGATGCGTTACGTCGACATTCCGGCGGACATGTATCGCCTTGCGCAAGCGGGCGGTAGCGGGATTGGCGGGGGCACATCGATGGAACGTATGCTCGGTGCCGTGGAGGACCATGTGCGCCGCCATGGGCGACAATTCACCACGATGCAGATTGGCTCCTCGATGCACGCCCTTACGCGACAGATCGACGAGGGGGTGCCTCTGCTATGGCTCATGTATTCGGGCGCTGAATACAACCGCTTGGCCGACCGCCACACACGCGAGCGCCTCCGCGCCACGGATCCCCGCGCCTGGAGCGCCTCCCTTGATGAGCGTCGCCGCGCCGCCCGCTCGTTGCCCATCAACCGGGGGGCTCCGCACATTTGCCTCATCATTGGCTACAATGAGATCACCGGCGAGGTGGCGGTTTCCGATTCCTGGGGACCCAACTACGCCCTTCGCTGGATCCTTTTTGAAGAAATGCAGCAAGTGAGCATGCGAAATACGGCATACCTCATTCGCCCGTGAGTGAAGGGCGGAGCAGTGATGCGAGGGGTGGGCAACTGCGGGCGGGAGGAAGTGATCAAGTCAGTTGTATTTCCGCCCGAAATTGGTGCCCGGGGCGGGGATCGAACCCGCACGCCCTTGCGGGCAAAGGATTTTAAGTCCTCAGCGTCTACCATTCCGCCACCCGGGCATGGGAGGGGGCAAGGAAGTGAAGAGAAGGCGAAGCCACCGATCACGCAACTGGAATTTACGGTGGATTTTTGGTTCGTCTTTGTGTGCTGGTCACGAAAGACTCAGGGGCATGGATTTTTCACGAAAACCAGGCCAGCGATGGATCAGCGAACCGGAACCGGAACTGGGGCTGGGCATTCTCGAAGAGGTGGATCGCTTTCAGGTCCAGATCCACTTTCCGGCGAGCGGGGAACGCCGCCGCTATGCCGTGGCGCAGGCTCCCATCAAACGGGTGCGTTTTCAGGTTGGGGATTCCCTCCGGGGAACTGTGGGCGAGGTCATGATCGTGGCCAAGGTAGAGGATCTCCCGGATGGCTGCCTCCTCTACCACGGCGAAGATGGCCGTGTTTTGCACGAAAGGGATTTATCGGACTCCATTTCCTTTAGCAAACCGGAGGAGCGTCTGTTGCAGGCCCAGGTGGATCCCTGCGAGACCTTCGACCTGCGGTACGACGCGCTCGTGCACGATTATGAGGCCCGCCGTTCGCCTGTGCGGGGGTTTGTTGGAGGGCGCATAGATCTGATTCCGCATCAGCTCTACATCGCCTCGGAGGTGGCCAACCGTTACCTTCCCCGCGTCCTCCTTGCCGATGAAGTGGGTTTGGGCAAGACGATCGAGGCCTGCCTGATCATCCACCGCCTGCACCTCACGGGGCGCGCCGAGCGGGTCTTTGTTGTCGTGCCGGAGTCCCTTGTACACCAGTGGTTTGTGGAGTTGCTGAGGCGTTTCAACCTGTGGTTTGTGATTTTTGATGAAGGGCGGCTGGAGGGTGTGCGGGCGGGTGCGGAGGAAAATCCCTTTCTCGACGAGCAACGCGTTATCTGCAGCACGCGTGTGCTCGCCGCCCACCCGGAGTGGGCCGATCTGGCCACCGAGGCGCGCTGGGATATCCTCGTGGTGGATGAGGCGCACCATTTGGAGTGGTCGCCGGAGGCGGTGAGCCCGGAATATCGCGCGGTCGAACGCCTCGCCGCGCAAACGCCCGGTCTGCTCCTGCTCACGGCAACGCCGGAGCAACTCGGGGCGGCGGGTCACTTCGCCCGTCTGCGTCTGCTCGACCCCGCGCGCTATCCGAGCCTGGAGCGCTTCCTTGCCGAGCAGGCCAACTATGCGGATGTCGCCCGGGTGGCAGACAAACTGACCACCGCCAAAAAGCTCACCTTGAAGGATGTTCGCCTGCTCGAAACCATTTTTGGCGGGGATGACCCCGACTTCCAAGCAGCTTTGGGCGAGGCGCGCGCGGGTGACCGGTCGGCGCGCGACCGCCTGCTCGCCGATCTCATCGACCGGCATGGCACGGGGCGGGTGATCTTCCGCAACACACGCGAGATTCTGACGGGTTTTCCCAAGCGGCGGGCATTACCGGCTCCACTCAAACCCCGTTCGCTCCTGCGTCCGGAGGAATTGAAGGCGCGGCTGTTGCGGGAGTTTGATTTGGATTTCTCGAAAAGAGAGGAGCGCGCCGTGTTCGACTACCGGGGAGGTCCCCGGATTAACTGGCTGGTGCGCCTGCTCAAAGACTTGGAGCCGGAAAAGGTGCTGCTCATTTGCCGCACGAAGGAGAAGGTGGAAGCCATCGCCGAAGCCCTTCAGGCGGAGTTGAATGTGAAGGTGGCGGTATTTCACGAGGAACTCACGCTGCTGCAGCGCGACCGGAATGCGGCCTGGTTTGCGGAGCCGGACGGGGCGCGTATTCTCCTGTGTTCCGAAATTGGGAGCGAGGGGCGGAATTTTCAGTTTGCCCATCACCTCGTGCTCTTTGATCTGCCCCTCGATCCGGAGCTTTTGGAGCAACGTATCGGGCGGCTCGACCGGATTGGGCAAACCACCGAAATCCGTATCCACATGCCCTATCTCGAAGGGAGCAGCCCGGAGCTTTTGCAGCGCTGGCACCATGAGGGCCTGGACGGCGTGGAGCACTCCCTTCGCGGGGGAAATGCTTACACGGAGCGCTTTGGCGGCGAGGTGCTCGATGTGGGACGGGTCTACCACGAGGGCACTCCGGAGATCCGGCAAAGGGCCGATGCGCTCCTCAGGGCCTCCGCTGCGTTTCGTTCGGAGTTGGAAGAGCGTTTGCGCAAGGGATATGACCGTTTGCTGAGCTTGAACAGTTTTCAACCGGAAGTAGCCGGTGAGCATATTCAGGAGATTCGCCGCTTTGATGCCGATGAGTCGCTCGACAACTTCATGAACCGGGTCTTTGACCATTATGGCGTGGACGTGGAGGATTTGGCGCCGCGCACGCTCCATCTCTCGCCGGGCAATCTTTTCATCGATGTGTTTCCGGAGCTGCCGGCGGAGGGGACCCGTGTGACCTTTGACCGGGCGGTCGCCCTGGGTCGCGAAGACATCCAGTTCATTACCGAGGATCATCCCATGGTCAGGGGGGTGATTGACCTCCTGGTGGGTTCCGAACAGGGCAACAGCAGCTTTTGTGTATGGCCGGACAAGGTGCCGCCCGCCCTCTTGCTCGAGGCCGTTTTTGTCTTGGAGTGTGTTGCCCCGGCGCACCTGCACGCGGATCGATTCCTTCCGCCGACGCCGGTCCGCATAGTCGTGAATCATGCGGGCGACGATGTGACGACCGAGTATCCCGTGAAGCGGGTGCGGACGCATGTGCGCGATGAACAAGCCTTTCGCTTGCACGAGAATCCCGCGATCCGGCAAAACCTGTTGCCGCGGTTGATCCGGGAGGCGCGGGCGCGGGTCGAGCCCCTGCGGCTGGATTTGCAGGCTGCCGGGCGCGCCGCCGCTCACCGCTATCTCGACGGGGAAGCGCGCCGCTTGCGCGAGTTGGCGAAGGTGAATGAAAATGTCCGCGCGGAGGAAATTTCCATCGCGGAGCACTTCGTCGAAGAGGTGGACCGCCATATCGGCGCGGCGCATCTTCGCCTCGACGCCGTGCGCCTCATCTTGCGCGGTCCGGAAATTTGAGGTGGATTCAGCGGCCAATCTCCTCGAGGAGATTCATCACACGCTGTTCGATTCGGGGGATGCAATCAACGGAAGCCTCCCACTGAATGTCGCGGCAATTCCAATACGTGATCCGTTCAGCCCAGTCGGGGAAGAGGCTTTGCATCAAGGGGCGGTGTTCGATTTCATCGAGGGCGATAATCGTATCTGCGCTAAGTAGGTCTTCATTCTTCAGGGAGACCCTTGTTTCGCCGGTATGGGAAAAGTCGATACCGCGCTCGGCGAGAGCGGCGGCGGTGTAGGCGGACAGGTCTCCCTCGGCGAGATGTATGGCCAAGCCGCGCGAAAAGGCGCGCGCGGGGAGATTCCGGGCGGTTGCATGATAGTTCAGCAAGGCCTCGGCGAAGCGGCTCCGGTAGAAGTTGCCTGTGCAAATGAAGAGGACCTTGTGCATACGCCTGCAACCTCCACCCTACAGCCTTCTCCTCATACTCAGACAAGCATGAGGGCGGGTGTTTCGAGGATCTCGCGGAGCGCGGCGAGGTATTGGGCTCCGACCGCTCCGTCAATGACGCGGTGATCACCGCTGAGGCCCACCTTCATGCGGTAGCCGACGGTGATCTGGCCCTTGTCGTCGACAACCGGGGTTTTGACCGTGGCTCCCACACTGAGGATGGCGGCGTTGGGCGGATTGATGATGCCGTAAAAATCGGTGATGCCGAACATGCCCAAATTGGTCACGGTGAGGGTGCTGTTGGACATTTCGTCGGGCTTCAGCTTTTTGCCGCGGGCTTTCTTAATGAGTTCCTTGGCCTCGGAGCCGATGGTGCGCAGACTTTTGCTCTGGGCATCGCGGATAACGGGTGTGAGGAGGCCATCGTCCACGGCCACACCGAAGGCGAGGTGAACGGAGCCGTGCTGGACGATGGTGTCGCCCTTCCAAGAGCGGTTGATCGCGGGCACGCGGCGAACCGCTTCGGCGGCGGCCTTTAGAATGAGGTCGTTGACGGTGAATTTCACACCGCCTTGTTCGGGCGGCAGGTCGGCCAGGCGGTCGTTGAGGGCCTTGCGCAACTCGGCGATGGGCGCGCCGTCCACCTCGGTCTGGAGGTAGAAGTGGGGGGCTTCGGTCTTGGAGGATACGAGCGCGCGGGCGATGGCGGCGCGCATGTTCGTGACCGGAAGGGTCTTTTCTTCGAGGAGGTCGGCGGCGGACAAGGGGGCGGCTGGCGCGGATTCCTTGGCGGGGGCGGGCTTGGGGGCTTTCTCGGCGGCGAGCACATCGTCCTTCACGATGCGTCCGCCGGGGCCCGTTCCTTTGATCGCGGAAATATCGAGGCTCTTCTCCTCGGCCATTTTGCGGGCGAGGGGAGAAATGCGGATGCGTTCATCGCCGTCTTCTTTCGAGCTGTCGTCCGTCTTCTTTTCTTCGACGGGTATTTCGTCTTTTGCGTCGGTCTTGGCGGGTTTTTCCCCGCCTGCCTTTCCGGCCTCCTTTTCTTCGGATTTTGGCGCGTCCTTGGCTTTGGCGTCGTCGTCTTTCTTGGCTTCTTCCTTCTTTTCCGCCTTGGCGGGTGGGGTGTCGGCGGACTTGCCGCCGCCGACATCCGGGGCGCTCTCACCCTTTTCGCCGATGGCGCAGATGGGTTCGCCGATGGCCACGGAGTCACCCTCCTTGGCGTAGAGCTTGAGAACGACACCGTCCTCAAAGTTTTCCACCTCCATGGTGGCTTTGTCGGTCTCCACTTCCGCGAGCATGGTGCCGGCGGAGACGGAATCGCCTTCTTTTACAAGCCAGTTGACGAGCGTCCCCATGGTCATGGTGTCGCTCAGTTTGGGCATTTCAATGATTTCGGCCATTGGAGGAAAGAGATGGTATGGAAGCGGAAGGAAGGAGGGGTTACGCGTTGATGTTGAACATCAATTCAACTTCGCGGATAATATCACGGTCGCTCGGCAACTGGATTTTTTCCAGGGGCGGGCTGTAAATGGCGGGGGCATCGACGGCGCTGAGGCGGTGCACGGGACCGTCGAGGTAATCGAAGGCTTTGCGCTGCACGAGGTGAGAGATCTGCGCACCCACGCCGCAGTAAGGCTTGTTCTCATCGACCACGAGAACGCGGTTGGTCTTCTTGACGGACTTGAGAATGGTGGCTTCGTCGAGTGGGCGGATGCTGCGGAGATCGACCACTTCGGCGTCGATGCCGTGCTTGTCTTTCAGCTCCTTGGCGGCCTTGAGGGCCACGAGGACGCTGCGCCCGTGGCCGACGATGGTGAGGTCGGTGCCCGCGCGCTTGATGTCGGCTTTGCCGAGGGGAATGATGAAATCGGGGTCGTCCGGCACTTCACTTTCCTCACCGTAGAGGATCGTGCTCTCCATGACGAAGACCGGGTCGTTGTCGCGGATGGCGGCTTTCATGAGGCCCTTGGCGTCGGCTGCCGTGCAGGGAGCGACGACTTTGAGGCCGGGGAAGTTGGCGACCATGTTCTCCGGAGTGTGGGAGTGGGTGGCCCCGACGTTGGTGCCGCCATTGGCAGGGCCGCGGATGACCAGAGGGATATTGATGAGGCCGCCCGACATGTAGCGGATGGAGGAGGCGTTGTTCACCGCCTGGTCCCAAGCCACATAAACGAAGCTGAAAAACATCATCTCAATGACGGGGCGCAGCCCCATCATGGCGGCTCCGATGCCCAGGCCGATGAAACCCGCCTCGGAAATGGGGGCGTCAACGAGGCGCTTGTCGCCGAAGCGTTCCCAGAGGCCCTCGGTGACCTTGTAGGCACCGTTGTATTGCGCCACTTCCTCGCCCATCATGAAGACGGATTCGTCGCGCGTGATTTCTTCCGCAAGGGCATCTTTGATTGCCTGCCGGTAGGTGATAATTGCCATAGTTCGAAAAAATTGGAAGGTGGAGGGATCGGGTGGGGCTCAGTTCCAGGGGAGGCGATCGTTGAAGAAGATTTCGCCTTCGTTGGAGTGGGTGCCGGGGTTGTCGACGGAGTGGTAGACGTCGCGCAGGATTTCTTCCTTGGGCGGGAAGGGGGATTCCTCAGCGAAACGCACGGCGTCTTTGGCCTCTTCTTTAGCCTTCTTGTCGATCTCCTTGGCCTGTTCGTCGGTGAGCACACCTTCTTCTTTCAGATAGCGTTCCCAGACCATGATGGGGTCGCGCTTCTGTTGATATTCGAGAATCTCTTCCTTTGTGCGGTATTTCTGGTGATTGGCGTCGGCGATGGAGTGACCGTAGTAGCGGTAAGTGGCGATTTCGAGGACGGTGGGACGGGATTCGTTGTGTGCCCGCTCCATGGCCACGCGTGTTTTCGCGCGCACCTCGTAGAGGTTTTCCCCGGAGATCTGGTCCCACACGATATTGTAGGCATCCGCGCGGGCGGCGAGGCCTTCCTTGGGATAGACGCTGGAGCGCTCTTGGCTTGTGCCCATGGAATACTTGTTGTTTTCGATAACAAAAATGACCGGGATGTCCCAGAGGCCGGCGAGGTTCATGGCCTCATGGACGGGACCCTGGTTGACCGCGCCGTCGCCCATGAAGGCGAAGCAGCAGCCTTTCTTGCCCTTGTATTTGAGGGCATAGGCGATGCCGAGACCGAGAGGGATCTGGCCGCCCACGATGCCGTGGCCGCCCCAGTAGTTTTTATCGGGGGCGAAATAGTGCATGGAGCCGCCCTTGCCCTTGGAGCAGCCGGTGTATTTGCCGTAAAGTTCGGCCATACACTCGTTCATGCTCATGCCGACGACGAGGGCGTGACCGTGGTCGCGGTAGGCGGTGATCACGTGATCATCGTCGCCGAGCTGGCCGACTGTACCCACGGCGGTGGCTTCCTGGCCGATGTAGAGGTGGAGGAACCCGCCCATTTTGCCCTTCTGGTAAGCTTGGAGAGCCGCTTGCTCAAACTTGCGGATGCGCACCATGCTGACGAGGGCAGCGATTTTATCGTCGTTTGTGAGTGCCTGATTGATTGGAGCGTCCGCGTAAGGGGCGGCTGCCTTGGACGAACGGCTGGCGGCGGGGGCGCTCTTTTCGGCGCTTTTCGCGGCCGGCTTCTTTTTCGCGGGCGTTTTCTTGGCGGTTTTCTTAGTCGTCACGGTAGATTATCGTCGGGTGAAAAGGATGGAGACGAATCGGCGGGTAAGGGGGAGTCAACACCGAAGCGTCCGTATGTCGCTTTCCCAGTGCGTTTTGGCGCAAGGCGGGAAACTTTTATGATGTTCGCGGGCGGCAGGCTGTCCAGCGGATGGGAAGAATATTTTGTGACGGTTGGCCGGACAGGCTTGCATCGGGGGGAGCGGGGGCTTCTCGTTTGAGCAATGGAAGACGGGCCGGAAACCGATTACCCGATCGACGGGGTCCTGGACCTGCACATGTTCCGTCCGCGCGAGGTTGCGGCGGTGGTGGAGGCGTATCTCGCCGCGTGCGCAGAAAAGGGGGTGCTGGATGTGCGGGTGATCCATGGCAAGGGCATTGGCACGCTGCGCGATCAGGTGCGCAAACAACTGGGGGCTCATCCGGGAGTGGTTTCGTTTTCATCCGGGGACGGCGGAAGCGGGGGATGGGGGGCCACGATTGTGCGCCTGCGTCCCTTGCCCTGGGCGAAGCCGTAGACGGTGGGGGCGGGAGTGAATTCTCCGCCAGCGCGCCGGTTGATCGGCTGTGAAGGCGGACGGATTGGCGTAACGCGGCGGCTGCCCGGATTTTGCGCAGGGCGGCTGCCCCGCACGCGCCTATCGGCCCCTCGCGACGCGGGCGGCTTCGCGGTATTGGCTGCGGAAGACCGAGCTGAGTTCGCGGGCGAGCCGGACTTCCTCAATGGCGGTGCCGCGGATGCGCGGACGGATTTCTTCAACGACCCGGTCGAGCGCGATGGGGGAGAGGTCGGTGAGGATCGCCTCGGCGCGGTCGGCGTCGTAGTGGCGGCCTTCATTGCGGGCTTGGATAATGGCTCCCCAGGCGTTGGTCAGCTCGTTGTGAACATCAATAAAGCAGATGCGGATGAGCACGCGGATTTCCGTGAAGAGGCGCCCGGTCCAATCGGCCCGATACTCAAAGCCCTTGGCGGCGATGAACGGGTTAAAGTCCGCATCGGAGCGGTAGTGGTTCAGTTCCGGGACGTAGATTGCGGGGTGGATGGGCGGGCGGCGCAGAGCGAAGGTGCGCGGTCCTCCTGGCGTGCCCACGCGGAAATTCCACAGACGCTGGCCTTCGGGGGAAATGACGAACTCCACAAAAGCCTCGGCGACTTCGCGATTGCGCGCCCCGCGGAGGATGCCGATGGGGTCGGCCGAGATGGTCGTGCCGCCCTCCGGCGTGTGGAAGCCGAAGCGGGGATCCCCGCTTCGCTCCAAAATGTTCTCCTGCTGGAAGCGCCCGAAGAAATCAATCGACATGCCCACGGCACAATCCCCCACGGCCACGTCGATATTGGGCTTTTGAGAGGTTTCGGTGAAGTAGCGGGCGTTCGCGGAAATGATCTGGATGATCTGAAAACCCCGCATCCATCCTTCGCTCACGGCCCGCGCTTCGAGGTCGGCGAGGGGTTCATCGGGATACGCCGCCTTCAACTCATTCAGGCGAATCTGCATCTGCTGCTGAATGATCATCTCGAAGGCCTGCGTCATGGAACCGCTCTTCGTGGGATCGCACACCGCGACCTGGCGGAAGAGGCGGGGATCGGTCAGGTCGACCCATTGGCGCGGTTCGTTTTCGATGCCAAGGCGGCGGAGGCTGTTGCGGTTATAGATAATCCCGTAGCTCGAAAGCACCGCTCCGAACCACCGCCCCTCCGCGTCCCAAAAGGTTTCCCCCGCGAAGAGCCGGGGAATGGCAGGCGGGACCTCGCCGGGCGGGGCGGTCTCCATAAACCAGTCCGGATGGGTTTCAAGGAGCCGGGCCGGGACAAGGAAACCGCGGCTGGCCTGTTGGCGGAAATCGTAGGTGCCCCCGCCGAAAAAGACGTCGAGCCCGGAGCTGACGGTGCTTGCAAGGAAGGCGCGGCGGGCGCTTTGGGCGAGGGTGTCTGCGGCGGGATCGTCGGGCAGGGTGATGTTGCCATCGCGGAAGGCCGCCTGCACCTCCGACGACCAGTTTTCCCCCATCTGGTTGGTCCAGAGGAGGCGGAAAGCATTGGTGTATTCGGAATCGAGAAAGCGGGCGATCTCTGATGTGCCCCCGATCACGCGATAGTCCACCCGCACCGACCGCCCGGTGCGCTCCTGATACCAGCGCGCAAATCCCGTGGCAAACTCCTGCCGGATGGACTCCGCGTGTGGCGTTATGACGACGACGGTATCGTCTGCGCTGCGCACCACAGGGCCTTCCTGGCGGAAGAGGAAGGGGAGGGCGAGGACGATGAAAAAAGCCAGCCCGATGAGGATGTTTTGCTTCATGGGCGGATGGGCTTATTCGGGCAACACGACCACATCCTCGGGCTCGATGTAGGCATAGAGCCCCTCTGTGCGGTCCACCCCGATGAAGCGGGGGTTGAGCTCAAAGATTTTCAGCGGATGTTCCGCCGCGCCCTTCGGAACGAAGGCATACTGGGCGATCTCTCCGTAGTAAATGGCATCGCCGATCTTGCCCGCAAAGCAGTTTTCGTCTGCTGCCATGGTCTCCAGGCGGAAACACTCCGGGCGGAGGGAAAGGGTGACTTTCTGGCCGGGCGAATAAGTCACGGAGGCGTTTGGGGGCACGCCATTGAGTTCGCCGATGGCGGTCTTCACGAGGACAAAGCCGCCCTCGGCCCGCACCACTTCTCCCGCGACAAAATTGGTCTCGCCGATAAAATCCGCCACGAAACGGGAGTTCGGGCGGCGGTAGACCTCCTGGGGCGAGCCCACCTGCAGGATGTTGCCCATGTCGAGCACGGCCATGCGGTCGGCAATGGAAAGGGCCTCCTTCTGGTCGTGGGTCACGTAAATCGTGGTGAGCTTAAACTCCTTGCAGACCCGCCGGATCTCCGTGCGCATCTCTAGGCGCAGCTTTGCGTCGAGATTGGAGAGCGGCTCGTCGAGGAGCAGGCAGCGCGGACGGATGACAAGGGCGCGGGCGAGGGCGATGCGCTGTTGCTGGCCCCCCGAAAGCTGGTTGGGCTTGCGCTCGCCATAAGCGCCCATGTGCACGGATTCGAGGGCTTCGGCCACCCGTTTGCGGATATCCGGCTTGCTGATTTTGCGTTGTTCAAGACCAAAGGCCACATTCTCCGCCACCGTCATGTGGGGCCAGAGGGCGTAACTTTGGAACATCATGCCCGTGTTTCGCTTGTAGGGCGGGAGGCGTGTGACATTTTCGTCACCAAAGGCAATGGATCCCTCCTCGGGGATGTAGAAGCCAGCGATACTGCGCAAAAGCGTCGTCTTGCCGCAACCGCTGGGGCCGAGCAAAAAGAAGAGCTCTCCGGGCTTCACCTCCACGCTCACCGACTTGAGCGCCACCGTCTCACCGAAGCGCTTCACCACGTTTTGCACGGATACAGATATCATGCCGTGCTCAAGAAGATTCGAGCCCTTCGCCCTGTCAAAGCCAAACTCCACTTCCTTGTGCGCCCGGGCGGAAATGGTCTATGTCAAAGGGGCTCTTCCGGACGGAGCCGTAATGGCGGATGGCTTAGGATTCAGCCTTCGTGGGGGACTCAGCCAGTTGCGCGGCGGAACGGGCAAGGGCGTCGCTGTTTTCCCGCGAAAGGGTGCGCACGACTTCGGCGAGGTCTCCCTTGGCTTCGTGCAGGGCAATCTGTTTTTCCGCTCCGGAGGGCCGTTCGAGCATGTTGAGCACGTGCCCCAGCTCGCGCAGGCAACCGAGTTTCGCGGCATGCGGTTTGAGGCGTTCGTATAAGTAGAAGACCATTTCGCGCACGGGAATGGTTTTATGCGTCACCGGGTCGATGAGTTCGGCGCGCATCCCATATCGGCAGGCCTTCCATTTGTTTTGGCGGACCATGATCGGGTGGATGTCGTGCTGATAGACGCCTTCGTCGATCTGCTCGCTGAGCGCGTCGACGAGGCATTGGGTGAGTGCGGTGAGGGCGAGGGCATCTTCGAGGTTGGGCGGCAGATCGAAGATGCGCACCTCCACCGTGCCGTATTTTGGATGCGGGCGCACGTCCCACCAGATTTCCTGGATGCTGTTGATGGTGTGGTTGTCGATGGAGTGGTTCACCACCCAACAGTATTCGCTGTAATTGCGTAGCACGGGGGGCGTTCCGGCAGCCGGCAGCTGCTCCATGATCTTGCAACGTTGGGAATGCAATCCCGTGTTGCGCCCGACCCAAAAGGGGCTGTTTACGCTGAGCGCAAGAAAGGTGGCGATGTAGCGCATGAGGCGGTCGATCACCATGATCGCCTTGTCTCCGCTTTCCACACCCACATGCACGTGCATGCCGAAGGTGACAATGCGCCGGGCCGTGTCCTGCAGACTGTCGACCAGCTTGTGGTAGCGATCGCTCGGCGAAATTTGCTGATCCATCCACAGGGAGAAGGGATGCGTGCCTCCCCAAAAAAGCCGGGCGTCGGAGTCGCGCACGGCCGCATCGACCAGTCGCAGCTTGTGCAGAAGATCCGCGCGGACCTCGGCAACGTTGGCGCAGGGTGAGGAATTGATTTCCAAGTAAGACTGCATCAGCTCCGGCTTCGCCCAATCGTTTTCTTTTGGCAGGCGTGCAAGCACGTCGGCACAGGCGCTTTTGAGGGCCATGGTGGCCGGGTCCACAAGCTGGAGCTCCAACTCCACGCCCACGGTTCGGCGGGGATTCGAGGTGAAATGCAGGGGATCGCGGCCGGTGGGGTGGGGGATGGACATGGTCGGGTGGGCGAGGGTGTGTGGCGGGCGTTGTCAGGAAACAGAATCGCTCGCGGATGGAAGCTCAAGAACGGCGCGTGCCAGCATCTTGGCACCAAATGCAAGGGCCCGCTCGTCCACATCAAAATGACTGCTGTGGAGGTGACGGGGCGGACCTTCCGCAAAGGCCACGCCCAAGCGCATCATGCAGCCGGGCACTTCCCGCAGATAGTGGGCGAAGTCTTCCCCTCCCATACTGGGGCGTTCGAGGGCGATGAGGCCGTCCGTCGAAAACACCTCACGCGCCGCCCGCAGGCAACGGGTGGTGGTCTCCAAATCATTGCGGACACCTTCGAGGCGAAACGGCTGGGCAATGCGGTAGGCCACGCCGGTTTGCATCTCCAGGCCCCGCAGGATGTTCTCCATGCGCGCGCGGACGATGGCGTCCATATCGCTTTCAATCGTGCGAATGGTTCCCCCGATGCGGACCTCGTCGGGAATTACATTTGGGTTGATGCCGCCGCGAATCATGCCGATCGAAAGAACGTTTGGCGATTGGGCGTCGAGCGAACGGGGCAGATGCGCGTAGAGGGTCTGAATCAGTTGGGCGGCGGCCGCGATGGGGTCGGCGGTCAGATGGGGCCGTGCGCCGTGACCGCCCTTTCCTGATAGGGTGATTTCAAACTCCACGCAGGTTGCTGTGAGGGTTCCGTGGCGGTATCCGATTTTCCCTGCCGGAATCGTCGGGTCGACATGGAGGGCGAAGATCGAGTCGACTTCATCCAGCGCCCCGTGTGCCATCATTTCCAGGGCCCCTGTGGCCGACTCTTCGGCCGGTTGGAAAATGGCGCGCCAGGCGGGAAGAACGTGGGGGATCTCCGTCTCCACTGCCCGCAGCGCCAGAACCGCGCCCGCCAACATCGCAGTGTGGGCATCATGACCGCAGGCATGCATCAGTTCCTTCTTCAGCGAGCGGTAGGTCACCTCCTTGGCGTCATGGAGGCGCAGCGCATCGATATCAGCGCGCAATGCACAACGGCGGCCTCCGCCGGGCGAAAGGCTGTCCACGAAAAGACCCCGCCCGGTTGCGGGAATGCGGTAATCCAGACCCGCATCATCAAGCAGATTGGCAAGGTAACTGGTTGTTTGGAATTCTTCTCCGCTCGGTTCGGGATGGGCGTGCAAGTAGCGCCGGATTTCGCGGATGCGGTCTTCCATTCGCTCGACCGCATCGTCCAACCGATGCCCCAGCTCTCTGAGGCTGTGCGCCTTCGTCTTCACATGATTCCTCCCCTTCGGAAGGAACCGTTTATCGATATACGCCTAAGACGGACCATTTACTCGACTTTAGATAGAGTCGCTCACCCGTCAACTCCGCACCACCCCTCTTTCGATGGCCTTGGGGATCAACAGATATGCACTTCCCCGCCCACTGGATCGCTCAACTGCGCCGCCTTCTTCCGGTGCCGCTTCCGCTCCGCCAGCCAATCCTCCACAAACGCCCGACTCCCGATCAACGCCCCCTGAGTCATCGAGATCAACCGGCAGCGCAGCAACTGCGCCGCACTCAGCTCCCCGCCCGCATTCAGCACC
>JAFIGE010000114.1 GCA_020831585.1 Opitutales bacterium
ACCTCCGCCTACGACCCGTCGCCTGAGGCAGGGTTACTTTTTGGTCATGCACCCCGCCTGAGGAGCTTAATGGAATGGAAATTGTATTACCTATAGTTGAAGGTTTGGAAGGACCGATGTTCCAGAAAGAAGAGTTTACGCTAAAGATCCCGAAGGATTACTCTAATTCTCTGGGGTTCAATTTTAAGTATCTTCTATTCGAGAAGGACGATCAATGAACTCGACCGTTTTTATCGAAACGACCATCCCAAGCTACTATGTGGGCAAGAGATCACGGGATATTGTTCAAGCTGCGCGACAGGAACTCACAATCGAATGGTGGGACAAGCATCGCTCGCGATACGAGCTGCTTTCCTCGCAAATCGTTCTTGATGAGGCGGCCCGAGGTGATCCAGCCGCAGCCAGGAAACGATTGGATCTGCTTGCTGAGATCCCTTTGCTGGTCATCACGGCTGGCGTGGTGCGGATAGCTGAGGAGCTGCTAAAGGACGATGTGGTGCCCGAAAGGGCTGCGGATGACGCTTTCCATATCGCTTGCGCCGGGGTTCACGGGGTGGACTTTCTGCTCACCTGGAACTGCAAACACATTGCAAACCCCCATAATCAGCCACGAATTCGTGGTTGCTTTGCTCGACACGGGATCAGAATGCCGGTAATTTGCACACCAGAGGAATTTATAGGAGACGATTATGAGCACGCGTATTGAGCTAAAACCTGATTCAATCGTTATGGACGTCCGGCGCATGAAAGAAGAGAATGCGGCGGAACACGGTTTTGATATCCGCAAAATCGCAGCCGCCGCACAGGCCCGCCAGCGCGAGCACCCCGAGCGGATGGTTACGCGGATACCAATCAACGCAGAACAAGCGCATGGAGACCAAACGCTGACCCGCCGCGTGAAGAGGGATGAACTCTGATCGAACCCTGTCGGCGATAACTGGATTCCGAGTTCGGTCAGCGGTGGCTCATGCGCAACGTTTTACACGCAGATCACCCTGCGGAACGGCCTTGCCTTTACTGTGGGAATTCCGAACGAAGAAACAGAACAGGCCTTGGACGACTCCCGGTCGGGCCGAAATCTGGAGCGTTTCGAAAATGCAGATGCCTTGATTGATAGCTGGAAATAAATGAAGCCGGTCATTCAAACCAGCCAATTCAAGAGGGATATCAAGCGCCTGAAGAAGAGAGGAAAGGACCTCGAAAAGCTGGGAGATGTCGTCCGACGGGAGCGAGCGTCATCCATCACCTTCGCCCTCCGATACAACAAACTGGTGATGGCCGGGCAGGAGTCTTTCCCCTGTGGATACGAGGTGGATTTCCACCGGGCTACGGAGGTCGACCGCAATCCCTCTATCCGTCCGGCGCATATCCACATCCAAGAAACCCGCGGGATGCGGGACCCGGCCTCCAATTGCCACGAGGTCACCCAGACAGGGGTCGAACTGCGGGCAAGCCCACCGGGAGCGAGCGGGATCGGGGCGAAGGCCAAGGAGCGTATGCACGATTTCAATCTCCGGCATGACGCCCCAGCCGTGACAATCGCTGCGGGCCATGCGGTCGGACTCCGGCCAAGTCGTCAGTCCGGTATTCTCCAATAGCCGAAACCACTTTGGCAGCAGCTGCCAAACCCCTGCCCCATCCCCACAGCGTCGGAAGGCCTCAGCCAGATAGGACCGGTAGTAGAGGGTAGCCGGTTGGATAACTCCTGAATCGTTGAGCGCCTTGCGCAGACGGACCAATCCCTCTGCGGATGTCCAAACTCCGGCGAGCACGGCCTGCACCTGGGTGTGCACACTGTAGCTCGTCCCCCCGGCAGTATCGGGCAGGAGCCCATCGGTTCCGGCGGGAATCCGGCGAATCGCCGTGCGCAGCGAGGCGGCTTCCGCTTCCCACTCGGAGACCCACCCCGTGCGCCCGGCAAACGCTTCAAGCTGCGCCATGGAGGAACAGGCCTCGGCCAGCATCGCGGCCAGCAGCAGGGAACCTCCACCGTCATCCTGCGGGGCGCAACCGGCGCTGAAGGACGGGGTCCAATCAACAAACAAAGGTTCCGGTATAAATCCGGGGAGGCCATCGGATCGTCGCCGGGAAAGAAACCACTCCAGAATTCCGCGGGCACAGGGCAGGTGGGGGCGGATAAAGGCGGAGTCGCCCCGATAGATGCGAAAATCACTGAGCAAGCCAATCCATTGCAGCCCATACGTGGCAATGACCTGACGGAACGAGCTGGGGGCATGGCTGAGGATGAGTCCATCGGGCATACGAAAAGCGGACAGATCGCGGATGGCCTTGCGCGCCAAGCGGTCCTCGTTGGCGAGGAGATAATGGTGGCGAGCCTGAATGCGCGCATCTCCGGGAAACTGCGCCTGTTCCCAGGCGGGACAGTCGAAGAACGTTTCATGGGAACAGGCGAGCGTTGTATCGATGCTGATCTGGCGCAGTTTCTTCCACGGGCGCCCGGAGGGATCATCGAATTTCACCTCAAGGGTGGGTCGCAGGGGAAACGAACTTCGTTCGAGGCTGATTTCAAGACCGTGTAACGGCTGTTCGCCTGTTTGAATCCGCACATGCACATAACGGAAGCTTCGAATCCACGGGGGCGTCCACACTCTTCCGGACGCCCCATCCGGAGACAGCAGATCCGCCTGGCCCGGAAAAGAGCACCCGTCCGTCTGGTCGCGGTTTCCCTTCTTTCCATCCTGTTGCACCGGTGCCTCGGACCAGATCAGGTGCACCGAAGCCCCCGCGCCCCCGGACCAGGCCACGACGGGATAGGCATTGAGAACCACCCCGGCGTCGAAGAGCAGGCTCCGATTGGAGTGGGCCGGAACCCTCGCCGCGTCCGGTTGACGAGACCAGCTCCACGGCGTGCGGATCATTGGCGGCAGGGGTTCGGGGACAAAACTGCAATCAAGAGGACGGTTTCCCCAGGGGTTTCCAGGAACTTCGCCAAAGGGTTCGGCCGGCGGCCAGTCCGCACTCACTTCGGGATCGTCTTGCCAACCCCATGGATGGTCCCTCGCCACAAACGCCTCGCCTGGGCCGATCTGCCGATGCCCGGCAAGCGGAAATGTCTTTGACTCCCGATGGGGGAAGCGGCTGGGGTCCCGGCGCGCGCGCCATTGCAGCTTGATACCGGAGAAAAGAAAGAAGCCCGGAGGACCGATCTGCCCTTTACCCGCCGCCCTTCCCCAATGAACCACCTCCACCGCAAACAGGTGCTTCCCGGAAGTGCGGGCAGGCAAGTTTACTTGCAGGTAACCCCACTGGTGGGGGTCGGCCCGCGAAGGACCCTCCGCCAGCAACACGCCATCCAACCAGAAGCGAAAACGCTGGCTCGCCGAGATCCAAACCGGACAGGGACCGACCCCATCCGTCAACTCCTCGACTGCGCAGAACAATGCATAGACTTCCGTGCGGGGACAGTCACTTGCCCAAAGGGCCGTTGAGGCAAAAAGAGGACTTCTGTTCTCCATGGGGTTTTCAAAAAATGAAGAGAAGAACGACAAAGCCGCCCGGACTTGGTCGCACAGGGATGCAAGGTTTTTTCTCTCAGGCAACCGCAGAGTCAACCATATCCGCGTAATCCTGGAGCAGACGCAACCCGTGCGCAATCGCATTCGTTTTCTGCGCAGACAACCGTTGTTCGCTCCATTGGGCTTTGCTAAGCTTCGGTTGTCTTGAGCACCGTTCGGAACCCTGTCCATTCGTTTGATCTCAAGGTGACTCCCCACAAAACACTCCATGCAAAAAAAACATCTCATTCTCTTCCCGTTGGCTCGTGCCTGTGCCTGGCCTCCTTCTCCGCGCAGGGCTCAAGTCTGGCGCTTTATGATTTCAACAACTCCGTCGCCGATACAAACACCGTTGATTTCCCGCTGGCATCACCACAGCAACGCTTGCGGATGCCATCACTGACGAAGACAGCCTTTCGTTCACGGTCACTCCGGCACCGGGCTACGTCGTCTCGGTCGATAACCTCTCTGTCCGGTATTCCGGAAACAAAAGTGCCGTCGGTCCCTGCCGTCGTCACTTTTTGAATCCATCGTATGGCCAGTCAACGTGACATTGCGGAGAGGGCCGGGGTTTCCGTGATGACGGTTTCGCGGGTGCTGCGGGGTGAACGCTATGTGCGGCCAGCGCTCGCGGAGGCGGTGCGCAAAGTGGCCGCCGAGTTAAACTACCGCCCGAACCCGCTCGTTCAAAGCCTTATGGTGAGCCGCGGTCGACGGACGTCGGCGGCCACGGGTCTGGTCGTGGCCTGGATCGGCCGGGGCGGTCCGGTCTGGCGGAAAAGCATCAAAAAACCGGCCGGTGCCCACCCCTTTGCCCGCTATTTCGAGGGCGCGAAGAAGGAGTTGGATAAACGGGGATTTCGCTTGCACGACTTTTCGCAGGATGAATCGGGGGTGCCGGACCCCCGGCGCATGGAGCGTATCTTGCGCGCGCGGGGCGTGCCCGGGGTCCTGCTGGGACCGGCGGAACGCGGAACCGTGATGCCGCTGCAGTCCGTCGACGGGCTGACCCTTGTCCAAGTCGGGCGGAGCCGCCAGCATCCCCTGATCGACCGTGTCGCGGCCGATCCCATTTACGCCATGCAGCTCTGCCTGCGCAAACTGGCGGAAGCCGGGTATTCCCGTATTGGATACTTCGATGCCCTTGATCACAACCTCCGCTCGGAGCGCCGCTGGGAGGCGGCCTTCCTTCTCGAACGGGAGGGATGCCCCGCCCTTCCCCCGTGCCTTATCCGCCGAGAGAGAGAGTTTCACAAAACGGCCCTTCGGCAATACGCGACCGCGCAGCGGCTCGATGCCCTGATCTCGGGTCGGGGAATCGTCGGCAAGTGGATGCTCGGTGACCCCATTCTTCGCAACAAGGCATTCGCTTGCCTGAACCTGCACGAAGAAGATGGGGGGTACGGGTGTGGAAACGGGGTTTGAGCTGATCGGCGCGCGCGCGGCCGCTTTTCTAGTCGACGCCCTCTACGCAGGCCGCCGGGGATTCGTCCAACCGGTCCAGACACTGAGCATTCAGGGAACCTGGCGCGGGCTGCTCCCAAACCGTCGCGCCAGTCTGCGGGTCCAGAAAACGGAGTGTAGAATTGAAGAAACCACCCGCTCCGGAGCTGTGTAAGGTGGGAATGCATTCCCGTCTTTCATGCTGCTGGATGATTGGGGGTGGAAGCCGCGCTGAGGACATCCGCCCGCGTCCACAGATGGGGCTCCGGTGTCGGCACTGAAGGCAACGAGGGTTGTCCCGTGATCGAGGTGACCCGTGAGGAGCACCCCCTCGGCGATGTTCAGGCTGTGTCCGCCGGACCGCCCGTTGATCACCGGACCGTGGTCAAGGTGGGGCGGGCTCCGGATAGACTGCGCTGTGGCCACATTGGCATCGTGCGGTCCCATCTTCCTGGGCCAGGCGGCACCGGAGGGAAAGGCCTGCCGAGCACGCTGGTCGGCATTCCGGAAAACCCGGCCGCTCGCGGCGTGTTCCATGCCGTCTACTGTAACGATCCCCCCAATACTGTCCTCTGCGATGGAGAGGTTCAGCTCAACGCTCCTGGCCACTCCGGCGTTGCCGGTATGGGTCAGCACGGCCGATCCGGTGATGGCCTCCGGCGAGAGGGACACGGCCATCTCTCGGAACACCGCCGGAACCTGGAGGTTTGCGGGCGGGTGCGCGTAGGCGACGAAATAGGTGTGGGCGACCGTCGGTGTGCTCCCGCTGGCCAGCATCATGCGCGTAAACGCACCCTCCCGCGCCGCCAGATATAGGACCATTTGCGCGGAATCGGGCTTGTATTTATCGCCGTCGTCCAGCCGGAGATGGTAGGTATCGTAGGCGGCTGCAAGCGGCAGACTGTGAAGACTCAGGAGAAGAAAAAAGAATCGGGTGAGGTAGCGGTGCATTGCGGGAAGGGGAAAGGAGGATTACGGGGGGTTCAAGGGGTCCGGACAAAATGAAGGCGCGGCCAAATGACCGCGCCTTCAGGAAAAGGAATCAGGGGCAGAGCACCCCGGTCGGTCAGGCGCGGTGGCGACGGCGCACGACAAAGACCAGCGCCAGCGCGCCGAAGGCCAGGGCGGCCAGGCGGGGCTCGGGAACGGCCGTCACGACGATGCGGTCCATACGGCCCCAGGCATCATTGCCCGTGAGGTCGCCGATCCAATAACCCCAGGCATACCCGTCAACCATATCGGTGGCGGAGAGCGTGACGAGGGTCGGGCTGCTGAGATCGGTATCGAGAGAGACACCGGGATCGAAGACACCGCTGATCCACTGCTGGGAAGCAGGATCGGCAATGGAATACTCGCCCCAGCTCGTCAGGAGACTGAAAGGCGTGGCGCTGAAATACCACTCACCGTTCACCCGCAGGCCAAGACGCGCTTCGATTTCGGCAACGCCGGCCGCCGTGCGCAGATTGGCCCGCACTGTAATGTCGGTGATCGCGCCAAGACTTAGGCCGTCGAAGGACATGGCCGGTCCGCTGCGGAACCAATCCGGCTGCGGATTGTTTTGCTCCACCGTGGAAACACCGGTGTGCGTGGTGTATTTGATGTAGGCCCCCGGTGTCGAGCCATCGGAAACGGTCCCAAAGAGGAAGCCGCGCCCGCGCGTGGCTTCGCCCGGCAGAAGCGTGCCCGGATCGGTGTTGCCCCCGCTCACGTTGAAACCCGTGAGGGGCTTCAAATACGAGGGGTTCACATCGGCGGCCGGACCGCCCGCCACGTTCCAGTTGAAATCCGTCGCCAAAGCGTCCGTGAAGGTTGCCGTGCTGTTATTAAAGGACTGGTGAAAGATCGACTGACCAAAGGCCGCCGGCACAAGCGCAAGGAAACAGAATGAGGGAGATAGGCTGATTTTCATTTGGGATCTGAGAAGATTGGTGAGGATTCAGGACGGGTCCTGCAAAAGAACCGGACGCACGCCCCAGTGATGAATCTTTAGTCACGAATATCCCGCCCCCCAACACAACTCATCGAGTCTGGTAATCGTAACACCGATCGGCCAATCCCCCTTATGGTGGGAAGGGGATTTCGCTCCGAACTCCATCCGCACAGCGTATCCAATGCTCGAGGCTTCGCTTTACCATACAAAGATTCAGCGATCGCGGACGGACGCAGACAAGCGACCAGGAAGAGAGTCTCCCGACTATTCTTCAGGAGAGTTTTCTGAATTTCTGTGAACCCGATAATCGACTCTCCGCACATCGACCCCCAGAAGATCCAGGTGAACAAAGTACAATTCAAACGGGAATTCATTAGGTTGCGGTGTTTTCAGGCCCCGAAAATTCAGCTCAAAATAGCCCGTCTGGAAAAGCCCGAACACATCGGAGGGCGAGGACTCCCTATGCTCCGAGAAGGAAGCCACACCGGATGATGGATCATAGAGGACAAAGAAACCTGTTTCAACGATGTCCAATCCGGGGATGGGCGGAACGCCAATGAAGTTGAAAGTGATCGTGGCCGTGTTCCCGCTCCACTGAACTTGCCCGATCAGGAGCCGGGTGCTGTGCAGCTCGATACGGGCACCTTGGGCGAGGGGCACACGCTCTTTGGTCGCCGTGAAAACTTGGGTCGCGAATTCCGTCGAAAGGGACACCGGCCAGTCGATCGCGGCGGGGTCAATGTTCGTCGAGTCGAAAAGCTGTGTCCTCGTCGCAGCAAGGAAGATTCTTCCTCCGGTATCGTATTCGGGAAAGAGGGAGCGTTTGAAGTCGGTGCTGAATTCTCCGTGGCGGGACCGAGGACCATCTTCATCAGGCCTTCCCCACAGTTTGCCGTCCGGGCCAAACGTTCGCAGGGCACGGGTCTGGACAAACCACTCCTCCGGAAGTCCTGACCAATGCAGGTTGGCTGAAATGCCATACGAATTCCCCTTTCCCTCTTCTTCCCAGATTGCGGCAGGCCCCACTGTTTGAGCCGACGAGATGAATCCGAATTCGCTGTCTCTGCGGTGTTTGCGGAGGAAACTGAAGTTGTTCATGTGGAGGGTGGCTTCATCCGGCAGTTGCATCGTCGGTTCGGGGATGCGGGGCGGATCCTCCAGACCGATCGTGAGGACGAGGCAGGCTGCGGCCAGTCCGAGACAGGAAATGGAAGCTGGCCTGAAGCGATGGGCGCAATAACGCAGTGAAAAACCGCCGAGGCTGAGCAAGAATACCAGGCCAAACAAAAGACTCCCGACAGGAAACGCGTCGCCGAAGAATCGAAGCAGCCCGCTTTGCAGGGGGACCCGTATCAAATACAACCCGACAATGTCCGCTGTGGCCAGCCCGACTGGTATCGCGATGAGCCCGAGGAGGGCTGCGCCGGAGGTTCGGCTCAGCCCGGCAACGACCAGAGTGGCACACAACACCGCCCCAAAAGGGATGGCGGCCGAGCCCAAATCTTCCAGCAGCAAGGTCAGTCCCGCGGGAAGGAGGAGAGCGATGAGGCTGATTTGGAGGAGCTGCGGGAGCAGAAACCAAAGAACCGCTGAAATCAATTTGGCGGTGGCCAGTTGGCCGCGCGGGATGGGACGCGTCAGCCAGTAGGCCTCGGGATTTTTCAGGTTTTCTTTTTGAACCAGATTCGCAACGAGCACAGCTTGCGCAATGAGTTGAGCGGAAAACAGCAGAGGCAACGCATAGCTCAACCCACTCCAGTAATCCGGGCTCCAGCCCCATGAAGTGTGTAAGCCGGCAATGCAGAGGACGGGCAACAGCAGGAGGCCCATCCAAACAATCAACCTGGAGCGAAGGTGGCGGCTGTCGTTGGCGATCAGCGTTTTTATCGTTTTCATGAAAACACCGCCTCTCCAACCCGGCTGCGGCGGGTGGTTGCGATAAAGATTTCCCGCAAGCTCATTGTCCGGGCATCCATCGAAATCAGGGTGCCCATCTTTTCGAGATTTGCCCGGCAGTCGTCCCGGGAAAAAGCTTCATCCACGAAGCGCAATTCCCGGTTCGCGTGTTCCAGTCCGCTCCAGTTGGGCGGGATGTTTTCGGTCAGAGGGTCGGTTTCAAAACACGCCGTCACCCGGTGGAAGCGACGTTGCAAAGCCTCCACGGGTTCGCTGAAATGCAGGTGCCCGTTGGCAAGGAATCCCGCATGATCGGCCAGGCGCTCGAGTTCTTCGACGTCGTGCGAGGCGAGGATGACCGTCCAATCCCCATCCCCCACCAGCTCCAACAAACCGGCGGACAATTCCTCCCGCACCAAGGGATCGAGCCCGGAGAACGGTTCGTCCAGAATCAACAGCTCGGGCCGGTAGGCCATCGACATCAGGAGCCGCAGTTTCATCTTCTCGCCACGGCTCATCTGGCGAATCTTGCGTTCTTTTGGCAGTTCCAGGGTCAGCCCCAGTTTCCGCTCAAAGGCTTCGTCCCAGTTCGGGTAGAAAGGCTTCAGGAAATCGATCATCTGTGCTCCCGTCATCCAGTTTGGCAATTCCTGAGACTCCGCAACATAGCCGATTCGGGTGAAATCTTCCGGGCTCAGGCTGGTTGATTCGCGCCCGAGCACGCAGGCACGCCCGGCGGATGGACGCAGAATATTCACCAAGACCGACAGCGTCGTCGATTTCCCCGCCCCATTCGGTCCGAGGAACGCGTAAATCGAGCGTCGGGGCACTTCCATATTCAGCGAGTGAACCGCTTCCATGCGTCCGTATCGGACGCTCAGGCCTTCGGTGAGAATGGCAGGTTCGTTCATGATGGTTTAACGGTTAAGGTCTTTCCAAAAATGGCGGAGGCGGGCTTCGAGGGTATCCAGGGTCAGCCCGAGGCGTTTTGCCTCGATCACCAGCGTTTCCATCGGCTCGTCCAGAACCGCCGCCGTTTCGGCGGCCGAGAGTTTGGTCTGGTGACGCACCCGCGCTCCGATGCCCGGGGTGATTTCGAGAATGCCCGCCTGGGTCAGCTGGGAGAGGGCCTTCTGCGCCGTATTGGGGTTGATGCGGATTTCACGGCTCAAGGTCCGCACCGACGGGAAAGGGTCGCCCGGTTTCAATTGTCCCTTCGCCAATGCCTTCTTCACGGAAAAAACGAGCTGCTCCGACACCGGCTTGCCGGGCAAATGCTGAAATTCAAAGGGGAGCATTAGGTGTATTAGCATACGCAGTACACCAGGGGTCAAGGCAAAATCTCAAGTGACGGAGAAAGAAGGGGGCTCCGATGAAAATCTACAACTGCAGCGGAACCTCTTCCGGTCGGAGGGCCTTAATGGGGGAACGCCGATAGTCGGCAAGGTTGCGGGTGACGATGACTTGCGCACCGAAGAGCAAGGCGGTGGACGTCTGCATGGCATCTTCGAGGTCGGTGAAGCCGAGTTCAAGGGCCCGCTTCATCTCGGTCGTCCCTGCTCCGGGGATGACGCAAAAATCGGTCAGTTCTGCAATGAAGGCCCAGGCACCGTCCCTACTCAGATAATGGATATTCGCCAACCCATGCCACGAAACCGCACATCGCCCGGGATGGGCTTCCGCCCAGTCGAGCACGGCCGCACTCGCTTCATAGTGCCCCGGACGTTCCAACAACACATCCAGCAAAATATCGGTATCGAGGAAAAGGCGCATGTTACGTCGTCAGCTTGTATTTGGCATGAAGGCGCTTGGAACGGGCGTCCGAGGGAGTGGCCAACTGCATTTTCCCTTTCCAACGCTGCGAGAAGGAAGCGCTCTCTTTCGGCTGGGTCGACGGGTCCGCCGCCGCCGCGAGCAGCTTCTCCACCAATGCGGAAAGGCTGATCCCCTGCCGCCGGGCAACATCTTTGGCCCGGTGAGAAACTTTGGGATCCACGGTGAGCGTAACGCGTGTTTTCATACGCATGTTTATTTCACATGCGTATGCGCACAGCAAGCCCATTCTTTCCCCCTGTCGCTGGAAGAGGACCGGTGAATTGAAGGAGTTCAGCCGCGCGGATTTGAGGCGGAACCATGCGCTGATCCTCCTCGAAAATCTCTCCGTAGCTCACCGGGGTTTCCCGGTCGCACCTTTCGACCAACTCAACAGCGCGTTCAGATTCGTCATCATCCTTCTCCTCGATAGCCTCTTCATCGCAAATCCGGTTGATGGCCGCGGCGGGATCCATGAGGAGAGAGTGTTCCGCCTGATGCTCTGTTTTTTGGAGGCAAAGGAAAAATGCGCCAGTCCGGCGAGACCGAGTCGCTCACCCAACAATCTGTATCGCGCCCCGCGAAAAGGAGAAAATCACATCTCAAGGCCATCGCTGGCCTGATCGTTCAGGCACCCACCCGCACCGCCGTGCCCTCCTCCCAGGCCAGACCCCAGTCGCGCATGGCTCCCAGCACGGGCAGGAGCGCCCGCCCTTTCTCCGTCAGGCGATAAGCCGGGTGCTTTGAGCCGTCCGAGGCGGCCACCTGCTCCACCACCCCGTGCCGCTGCAAACGGACCAGCCGCTCCGCGAGAATGTTTGTCGGGATCCCCTCGGGGGAATGGCAAAACTCCTTGAAGCGCTCCGCTCCGAACATCAGGTCCCGCACCACCAGCAGCGTCCACCGGTCCCCGAAAATATCCAGCCCGCAGGCCACCGGACAAGGCGAACGCCGCCCGCCCCCGGCCCCTTTCTCCGCTTTCGATTCGGCTTTCTTCATAAATCCACCCTGACCGAAAAAATAATACTTGCAAAGCACAAGTTTCTTCAATCTTACTTTTGTTTTGCAAGTAACTTTCCGGGTCTTTTCGGATTCCATTCAAATGAAAACAAAACTGCATTATATCCTTCCCGCGCTGACCGCGCTTCTCTTTGTTGGCTGCGCCACCTCCACGCCGCGGGGTTCGGCCCAGGCGGTTGCCTTGCGCCCGCCGGAGGAGCAAATCCGCTGGCCGGCCGAATACACGCCGGGCCAATCGGCCTTCTTCGTGCATAACCAGATCGATATCGCGGCCCCGCCCGAAGCCGTCTGGGACATCCTCACCGACGTGCAAGCCTGGCCGGAGTGGTATGTGGGCGCGACGGATCTGGCGGTGCGTTCACCGGACCAGCTGATGGGGCCGGATGTGGTTGTCTCCTGGCGCACGATGGGGCTCAAGTTCGACTCCGAGGTACGGGAATGGGAGCCCCCCACCCGCTTCGCCTGGGAGAGCCGCAAGTCCGTCATTCAGGGCTACCATGCCTGGCTCATTGTGCCCACGGAGACGGGCAGCCGGCTCATTACCGACGAGTCCTTCAATGGCTTCCTCGCCTACATGCAGCGCACCTTCATTCCGAACAAGCTGCACGGCTTGCACCAGATCTTCCTCGAAGAATTGAAGATCAAGGCGGAGGCCCAGGTTGCCGCCGGGTCCTGACAAGCGAACAGCCATTCCACGCGCATCCCATGAACAGCAGAATCCTTGCCTGGCTCCTCTTCACAGTCGTTTCCCCGTTGCCCGTCGTTTTCGCCGCGCCCGCACTTGAGCTGGTCGTCACGGTGAGCGGGATCGAACAGTCGAAGGGCGAAATCGGCATCGCCCTCTTCTCCTCCGAAAACGGCTTTCCGATGGGGCCGGGAGGCCTGGCTCAGGTCTGGCTGCCCGCGTCCTCGGCTGCCGACGGCTCCGTTTCCTATACCTTTGCAGACCTTGCGCCGGGCCGCTATGCGGTCTCCGCGAGCCATGATCTGAACGGCAATCGAAAGATAGACACCAACTGGGTGGGCATTCCCAGAGAACCCTGGGGCGTATCGAACGGTGTCCGTCCGCGCCTGCGCGCTCCGACCTTTGCCGAGGCCTCCTTTGAGCTTCACGAAAGCCCGGAAAGCCGGTCGACCCATATCACGGTGAGCCTGAAAGACTGAAGGCCTCCCTATGACCGCGCTCAAAATGCGTCTCCTTGCCGCCTTGGCCGCGCTCACCGCGCTTCTCACCGGTTGCGCCTACACGGCACCCTACCGCTCGACGGCGCTCGCCCGCGGGGAGGCCCTCGATCCGGAGGAAATCGTCATTGTTGCCCTGAGCGCGACGGAGCACCGCCCGGGGAAGCGGCGTGACTTCTTCACGGACACGCGTCGCGTCCTCGCCGATCTTCCCGACCAGGACGGGCTCCTCGGCTACTCCTTTCGCTTCGAAATCTTCGGAAACGAAGCGTGGACAATGACCGCGTGGCGCGATGAAGCCGCCCTCCAGGCCTTCGTCCGCTCGCCCGCCCACGCCGAGGCCGTCCGCGCCAGCGGTCAGACCGCGCAAAACATCCGTTTCGTCACCCTTCACCGTCCCCTTTCCAGCCTGCCCGTGCGCTGGAGCGAAGCCCTGCCACTCCTGCAGGCCGCATCGCCCCGCTCTTCGCCCGCGCACGCCTCATCCCCTTTCCCGCAACCGCAATGAACCGTTCCCAGAAACAAAGACTCATCCAACGCTATGGGCCGATGGCCGTTGTCACCGGTGCCTCCTCGGGCATCGGACAGGCATTGGCCATCGAACTCGCCGAGGCCGGCTTCGATCTCCTGCTCGTCGCCCGGAGCAAGAACAGCCTTGAGGCGTTTGCCGACGAGCTGACCATCGACCACGGACGCTTCCGACGCTTCTACGTGCTGGCCGCCGACCTCGGCACGACTGAGGGCGTCAATGCCCTCATCGACGAGGCGCAGACTCTCGACATCGGTCTCCTCGTGGCGGCGGCGGGATTTGGCACAGCGGGCACCTTCACCGCCTCCAAGCTTGAAACCGAACTCAACCTGCTCGAAGTGAACTGCCGCGCCCCCCTCATCCTTGCCCACCATTTCGGCGAACGCTTCGCCCAACGGGGAGGCGGGGGCATCATTCTCTTCGGGTCACTTGTTGGTTTCCAGGGGGCACCGCGGGCCGCCCACTACGCCGCCACCAAGGCCTACATTCAGACCCTTGCCGAGGGCCTCCACCACGAACTCAAAGCCCGCCGCGTCGATGTTCTGGCCTGCGCCCCGGGCCCCGTTCGCACGGGATTTGCCGCTCGCTCCCGCATGCGCATGGGATCGGCTGACCGCGCCGAAACCGTCGCCCGCCGCACCCTCGCCGCACTGGGTCGCCGCATGACAACCGCACCCGGACCGATCTCAAAGTTCCTCACCGCCTCCCTCATGACCGCACCCCGCTTTCTGCGCGTTCGCATCATGGGCCAAATCATGGGCGGGATGACGCGTCACCTGTCATGAGCGGTTCCGCTTCCCAGGGCGGTTGTTTTGCACTTCGCGCTTTCCTCGTGCTCCTCACCTTGCCCCTCTTCGGCTGCGGCGGATGTGCCACCGCCCCCGTGTATCAGAATGCCTATGACACACCGGAGGACGATGGACGCCGCCCCGCCTTCACCTACTTTTTCCGGCGCGCCTGGGTTCAGCTCACGCGCGACATGGACAAAACGCCCCTGCCACCGGTCGATCCCATCAACTTTGCCGCCCTCGCCGAAGAGTCCTTTGCCGTCGCCTGGATCGGCCACGCCACCCAACTGGTCCGCGTGGACGGGCGCTGGATTCTCATCGACCCGGCCCTCGAAAAGTATGTCGGGCCGCTCAACTTTTTCGGTCCCAAGCGCCTCACGCCCCTGCCCTTCGATCTGGACGACCTCCCCCACATCGACGCCGTCCTCATCTCCCACGATCACTTCGACCACCTCGACCTGCGCTCGCTCCGCATCCTCGCCGCGCAGCCCGGCGGCCCGCCAACGTTTTATGTGCCCGAAGCCCTGGGTCCCTGGTTCGCCCGCAACCTCAACCTCCCCGCGACCGAATTCACCTGGTGGCAAACCCTCCAGGACGGCGGCCTCACCCTCACCTTTCTGCCCGCCCAGCACAACAGCGGGCGCAGTCTCCGCAAACGCAACACCACCCTCTGGGGCGGATGGCTCCTCGAACACAATGGCCTCCGCTTCTACTACGCCGGCGACACCGCCTACTCCGCCGAGCTCTTTCGCGACATCCGCGCGCGGGTCGGCCTCATCCACCTCGCCGCCCTGCCCATCGGGGCCTACGAGCCGCGCGAACTCATGCGCTTCGACCACACCAACCCCGCCGACTCCGTCCAGGCCCACATCGACCTCGGCGCGCTCCGCTCCTTCGGCGTGCACTGGGCCACCTTTCAACTGGGCGACGAAGAACCCATCCAACCCGCCCTCGACCTTGCCACCGCCCTTAAGGATTTTCCCGAGGTCGACTTTGTCGTTCTGCCCATCGGTGGATTTCTGCCCGTCCGCCCGCCCGCTGACTAGACGCGTGCCGTCAGGCATCCATTGTCTAAACTCCCTCGTCGAGATTCCCGCACGCTCCGGATGCGGGCCGGGGGAGACCGCAACAGGATTTCGATTTGGATTTGGATTTCGATTTGTGCCGGGACTGAAGGTTGAATTTCAAGAGAAGGCTGGAGGGCAATGCTCTGTCATTGCCTTTGAGGAGTGACCGGGGTTGGAGGTATTTGGGTTTTTCTTTCGGAAACGACGGAGCGTTTCCCTCCACCTGCGATTTTGGCGAAGGGGGGCTTGCGCCCAATGAGGGCTCCGTGGCCAAAGTATCCATGCCATCGATGCGTATGGAAAGTAGGGTCTTGCCAGAACGGGCCGCCGCGCCGAGACTGGGTGGGCATCATGAGCCTGCCGCGCAAGAAGCTCCCCATTGGGATCCAGAACCTCCGCGAGATCCGCGAGGGGGGACACTATTACGTGGACAAGAGCGGCTATGCCGTGCGGCTGGCCACGGAGGGCAAATACTACTTCCTCTCCCGCCCCCGCCGCTTTGGCAAAAGCCTTTTTCTCGACACCCTCAAGGAACTGTTCGAGGCCAACCGTCCCCTCTTCGAGGGGTTATTCGCGGCGGAAAACTGGGATTGGGGCGTGCGGCATCCCGTCATCCGCGTGAGTTTTGCCGATGGGGTGGGCAAGGACCCACAGGGACTCTCGCGCAGAATCGAAGATCAGTTGCGCCAGAACAGCGCTCGCCTGGGGGTGTCGGTGGATCCCGGTTTGGACGCGGCCAGTGCCTTCGGCAGCCTCATTCGCCAAAGTGCGGTGCAAGCCGGCCAGCGCGCCGTTGTTCTCATCGACGAATACGACAAACCCATCCTCGACAACATCGAGAACCCGGAGGTGGCCACGGCCATGCGCGAGGGCTTGCGGGATTTCTACTCGGTTATCAAAGACGCCGATCCGCACCTGCGTTTCGTCCTCCTCACGGGCGTGAGCAAGTTCTCCAAAGTGAGCCTCTTTTCGGGTCTGAACAATCTCAAAGACATCACACTGGATGCCCGCTTTTCCGCCCTCTGCGGCTACACCGAGGCGGATGTCGACACCGTCTTCGCGCCTGAACTGGAGGGGCTCGACCGGGAGCGCATACGCGAATGGTACAACGGCTACAACTGGACGGGCGAGGCCGTCTACAACCCCTTTGACCTCCTGCAGCTCTTTGACCTGCGCGATTTCCGCGCCTTCTGGTATGAGACGGGCACGCCGACGTTTTTGCTCAAGGTGCTGCGGGAGCGGACCTTCTTCCTCCCGGATCTGAAGGGGCGCACGGCGGACTTCGCGCTGCTCTCCACGTTTGATGTCGGGAACATCCCGGTGGAGGCGCTGATGTTTCAGGCCGGATACCTCACGATTGCCTCCACCATCGACGAGGGCAATCTACGCTTCTACAAGCTGGGATTCCCGAACTTGGAGGTTTACCAAAGCTTCCATAACAGCTTCCTGACGGACTGCCGCATGGAACAGGGCGACGGCAGCCGCTATCGTCTCGATCTGCTTACCCTGTTGAAGAAGCACGACCTTGCGGGGGTGGGCCGCCTGATGGAGGGCTTCTACGAGTCGATCCCGCACCAATGGTATACAAACAACGCCATCGCCCAGTACGAGGGCTATTACGCGAGCGTGTTTTACGCCTTCTTTGCCTCGCTGGGGCTGGAGATCACGGTGGAGGCGTCGAGCAACGCGGGGCGTCTCGATATGGTTGTGCGCTTCCGCGGGCGGGCGATTATCTTCGAGTTCAAGCTTGTCGACAACGAAGCCACGCCCGGCGGCAACAGCGCCCTCGCCGCCATTGCCGAGCGCGGGTATGCCGAACGCTGGCGCGCGGAGGGTTTGCCGGTGGACTGCGTGGGCGTGGAGTTTTCGCGCCAGCAACGTCGCATCGTGGCCTGGGATGTGGCCCCCACGTAGGGCGGGCGTCCCGCTTGCCCCGCGTGGCCAAAGCATCCATGCTACCCATGCAATCGATGGTTCAATGGGCTTCGCTTGGGCGGTTGAACCCTGGATCTTACCGATTCCATGGATGGAGGGGAAATTCCAGAAGAGGGAGCCGCGTGCTTTAGCCGCGGAACCCGTGGCATTGGGGCCGGAACCCATCGACCTTCCCGGTGCGTCTCTCTGGATTCCCGCC
>JAFIGE010000115.1 GCA_020831585.1 Opitutales bacterium
GGGTGGGGTCCCGGGGGGGGGGGCGGGGGCGCCCCGTTGGGGGGGCGCGCCCGCGGGCGCCCACGGCGCTGTTTCGAACCGGCGCGGCAGCCTTTCGGATTCCCGTAGCAATAACTACGGTTTCCGGATCGCGCGTTGGGGAGGCGCAGGGGTGATGTCTGGGTGCTCAGGGCTTAGTCGAGGAGGGGTTCGGTGGGGAGGCGATAAAATCCTAAACCCTAAATCCTAAATCCGAATGAAGGGGAAGGGGGGATTATGAATTATGAATGAAGAATGAAGAATTATGAAGGGATGGTGGTCTTTGGCGCAGCTTGCGACCGAGCGGAGGCGACGGAAGACGATCTTTGGGTTGGGTGGAGAGAAGGGGCGGTGGGGTGGGTTAGTCCAGGAGGGGCTCGGTGGGGGTGCGGGGGTTTAGACGGTTGTGGAGTTTGTAGAGGGCGTAGCCGAGGAGACAGAGGAGGGCGAGCCAGGGGGTGGCGGGGTGCTGGAAGGTCCAGGCGAGGAGGATGCAGCTGATGCCGGAGGCAATGAGGGCGCGGCCCCAGCCGGTGCGGAACTTTGTGAGGGTGCCCCAGAGGAGTCCGCCGATGATCATGAGGACACCCGCCCGGGTGAATTGGATGGCGGCTAGAATGAGCGGATCGGTCGTGATCTCCGGGGCGGTCTCGCCGGTGGCGGGGAGGAGGCGGAGGAGGGGGTTCCCGAGGGTGGGCGCGGTGGCGGTGCAACCGGCGTTGCCGAGGCCGAAGAGGAGGATCGCGAGGATGCCAAGGGTCCAGACGATGATGTCGCGAAGTGAGAGGGTTTCGTGGTCGGGGCGCATTTGGATAGGCTGTAGGGGTTTAGGCTGTAGGCTGTAGGGCTCTTGCTCTGGCTTGGGGGCTTGGGCTCGGCTTTTTTTAACCACTGATTGCACTGATGGGCACTGATCTTGGGTTCTGTTTTTGGACCATGGATCTCATGGATGGACATGGATCTTTTGCTCTGGGCTTTTGCTCGGGGGCCTTGGCTGAAGCGGCGGCCTACGGCTTGGGCTCGGGGGGGCAATGACGGAGCATTGCCCTCCAGGGGGTGAATGGGGCTCAGGGGTGGGGGAAGGTGGCTTGCCACTCTTCGCGGAGGGGGGTGGGCCAGTCGCGGATGTTTTCGCCGTGCTCCGGGCCTTCGAGGTGGATTTCTTCAAGGGGGCGCGCTTTGGGTTTTTGGGGTGGATTTTGTGGGGAAGATTTGCGTTTTACAGGTAATAAACTTGCAGGTTTGAATTTTGGCGGGTGTTTATGGGGTCGTCTTCGCTTGTGCCGGCGTGTTTGGCGCTGTTGGCCGGTGGAGTAACTCTTTGCCCGACCTCAATTGCTAAATGTTAAGGATCTCCTCATGAAATGCCCTGCTCTTTGTTTGCTTCTGTTAGGTGGCTTCATCCCCATGGGGATGCCTGTTTTTGCCCAGGAATGGGTTGTTGTGGACACCTTTGCCGGAGGTGCGCCTCAGGGTAGTTGGACTTTTTCTTCCGGATTTGCCCGCGAAGTCCGGAGTTCGGATGCGGGTAACTATCTTTTTGTGACTTCGGCAACGGGAAATACCGAGCGCGCCTCTGTCGTTCTCCCGCAAACGGTTTCCTCCGGGAAAGTGACGATTGCCTTCGACTTTTTCGCGCCCGGTGGCCGCAGCCTCAATCAGGTCGGCTTCGGGGCCGGTTCTGCCGCCATGGTGGCGCGGGGAGCTTGGGCGGGTGTGGGTTTACAGAACCGCTTCCAAATGGTGGACCGTACTCCCGGAGCGACCGAGTTTCTCGACAAGATCCCCCAGTTCCTCGCCAAAGTCGGCGTGGCGTCTGGCGATGTGGAATGGACAATCGATATTCTTGAGCCCACTCTTCAGGGAGTCTGGTACAACATCTGGGTCGTTTACGACTTGGACGGGATGGAAGTCTCTCTTTTCGCCCGCCGCGCCAATGCTGATACGGAGGATGCTGTACATCGCGGCACCTGGGATCTGGCGGGCGCGACCGTTGCGGAGGATTTTGCGGAGATCTCCCGCTTTGCTCTGGGCGCGGGCGGTTCGGGTAACACCGATGCGCCCGCCCTCGGCGGACAGTTTGCCAACTTCTACATGGCCGTTGGAGAAAACCTGAATCTCACGCCCACTGCCATCGTTCTCGACCCGCATTCCTGGCAAGCTGTGGACACTTTTGCCGGTGCCATTCCCCATGCAACGTGGGAGGGTGATTTGGAGAAGTTCGACCTCGACTTCAGCGGAGGCTACCTGCACATGCTGCCGACGGCACAAACCGGTTCCCCCCGGGGCGAGTCGATCTACACGGCTCTTCCCGAGGAGGTTGAGTTTGGTGTGTTCACCGTGACCTTTGATTTTCTCATCAACGCCCCGTCCACGAGTCGCTCGGATGTCAGCTTCGCTGCAGTTGGGACCGCGCAACTTGAGTCCACCGACAACTGGGTTCGCCGCGGAGGCAATACCCGCCTGGGCACGTTTGGTGCGGCGCCGCAAGCTTTTCGCGCCTTTTCACCCGCAAGCACGATCGCCATTCCCGGAGCGGAGGTGGCTGAGCAATGGTATCATGCCTGGGTCGTTTACAACTTGGCTCAACGTCGCATTGACTTCCACTACGCCCCCTTTGGGGCCGCCGCCCCCTCCGGCGAACCCGCTGCCTCCTGGGCATTCGATGCCGGTGTGGATTACCGCAACTTCACTCACTTCATTGTGGGCCTGGACCGCCCCACCAGCACCGGCCTTCGCCTCGGCAACCTCTACTTTGTGGCTGACGAGCTGCTGACCCTCTCGCCCACAGCGGGCACTTTTGGTCCGTCGACTGAACCCCACCTGATCACTTCGCATCCAGCCGACGTCACGGTAGCGGAGACGGGGACGGCGGTGTTTTCGGTCGGAGTCAATGGCCCGGCGGAGGTATCCTATCGCTGGCAATCTTCCTTCGACGGCGGGGAATCGTTTGCAAACCTGCCGGATGGCGGGTTTTTTGGGGCGACGCTATCGGGAGCGTTTACGGAAACGCTGACGGTGAGTTCCGCCCCGCTGATGCTCGACGGGATGGTTTTCCGGGTGCGCGTGACGGCTGGCGATTCGGAGGTATTCAGCGATCCGGCGACCTTGAGCGTCGTCCCGGCAAGCCCGCCGGTGTTTTTTACCCTGCCCGTATCGCGCACAGTCGAGGAGCTGAGTTCGGCGCAATTCACGGTTTCGGTGGGGGGGCAGCCGGAACCGGCCCTGCGTTGGCAGGTGTCCACCGACGGCGGGGCCTCGTTTGCCGATCTATCGGAGGGCGCACCGTATTCCGGTGTGCAGACAGCATCGCTCATGGTCCTGCCGGTCACATTGGAAATGGATGGCCACCGCTTTCGTGCTGTAGCGCAGAATAGCGCCGGTAATGCGCAGAGTGCGTCCGCGTTGTTGACGGTGGCTCCGCTTCCTTCATTGCCTGTTTTTATGATCGAGCCTGAAGACCAAACGGTTGCCGATGGTGCGCAGGTGATCTTCAGCGCGGCGGCGAGCGGGCAACCGCTGCCGACCTTTCAATGGCAGATCTCCATCGATGGCGGATTCAGTTACAGCAACATCACCGATGGTTCATTCGGCGGTAACCTCTTCCGCGATACCCAGACGGCCGACCTGAGAATCCTCTCCGCCTCACCCTTTGTTGATGGCGCGTTCTTCCGGGTTCGTGCGACCAATAGTTCAGGTGTGGTCTTTAGCCGGGGCGCACAGCTGAACACCTTCACAATTCTGAGCCTCGATGCCTGGCTGGCGGGGGCGGGCGTGCCTGCGGACCAGCGCGGCCCGGGCGACCGGCACGGACCGTTGCAATTGACCAATCTCGAAGCATACGGCATGGGGCTGTTGCCCTTTGTTGCGAGCGCTGAGGATCTTCCGCGCGTGGAGCGCGCCGGGGACGGATCGAATGTGCTGCGTTTTCACTATCGCGTGAACACGCGGGCGGAAGACGTGCCGGTGTCCATCGAAGAATCCACGGATCTTGTTTCCTGGGTACCGGCCGTGCCGGTGGAAGACCGGGTGATCTGGGCGGTGGATGGCGTTGAGGTCCGGGAAGCCATTTTTGGCGGTGCGGAGACGCGGTTTCTAAGGCTGCGGGTGGGAGAAACCGCCCCATCCGCCCCCGGGGATATGGTGCTCGTCGAAGGGGGGACGCTTGCCATGAGTATGGGCACGGTGACGGTGGATTCTTTCTACATGGGCATCTACGAAGTAACGTGGGGAGAGTGGAAGGCGGTGCGGGCCTGGGGCGAGGCCAATGGATATGGGTGGTACGAGGGATACGACGGGGTTCCCGGTGGCTGTGCGGATGACCATCCGGTCTATAACATCAACTGGTTTGACGCCCTCAAGTGGAGCAACGCGAAAAGCGAGATGGAGGGGTTGACGCCGGTGTATACCGTAGACGGAGCGATTTACCGCACCGGCGAACGTTCAAGCGGCATTTCGCAGAACTTGTCGGCCGACGGCTACCGACTACCGTTGGAGGCGGAATGGGAGTTCGCTGCCCGTGGCGGCAACCAGACCCATGGCTACACCTACGCCGGAAGTAACGATCTAAACGCGGTGGGTTGGTTTAACGGCAACAGCGGCGGGGCGGCGTGTGACCTTTGGGAAGGCCTGGGCACCTGGCCGGTTGGTCAGAAGTTGCCGAATGAGTTGGGCCTCCACGACATGAGCGGTAATGTGGCGGAGTGGTGCTGGGATGGAGATTTTTTTGACCGACGTCTTCGCGGCGGCTCTTGGCGGAGCAGCGCATTTAACGCCACCGTCTCCAACCATTCCCTCAATCGCCCGGACCGCCGGTGGCCCGATCTCGGCTTTCGTCTCGTCAGGACCCCCTAAGCGGTGCCTCCCGCAAAAGAAAATCCTAGAAAGCGAGTCGCGCGGTCGGGCTTGAGTCTCAGGACTCCTTACCCCGGTGAAGGTAGACTGACATCACTGGTGGATTTCGGCGGGAAGAAGGGGAAAGAGTGGAGCACCAAAGGTGCGGCTGCATATCAGCCCAGGGTAGCGCCCTGGGACATTCAGGCATCCCCCATCCGGAGGGCTGAAAGCCCGATATATGCCCGTAGGCGAGGCGTTTGGGTCGGGCTTTCAGCCCTCATTCCGGCGGGGTTGAGCCCACCCAGGGCGTTGCCCTGGGCTGGTATAGTCTGGGGCCGTTGGCCCGCAACCGGGATCTCCCAAAGGACAAACGGTGTCAGCCTCATTTTCACACTGTGTAGACACGCGCGCGATCTTTTGCGATCACAACTCTATCGCCATCAGCGTTTTCTGCTAAGGCCCGCCATTTTCGAGAGACGATGGATCAAGGGTCCTGAGTCTCAGGACGCGAAATCCGCCCTCTGTTACGCTGTTTTCGCCATTGGACCCGATCATGCGCTGGCTGAAGTGCGCCCCTCCTTTTTGGAGGGGAAGCGAGGGCGCAACCTTCGATGCCGGGGATCTGGCGGCGCGGTTGGGGGAAGGAAGGGAACTAAAGACGTGAAAAAACGGGCGGGAAAATGCGAAAAGGTTTGCGGGATGATTGAGGCGCAAGCATTTCCATCCTAACGCTTTTCCCGTGTCTTTCCCTCATTTTGTGACCCAGACGATGAACCTCCGCTCTCTCCTTTACGCCCTTGCCCGACTTCTCGGTGATGTGAATGCGGTGAAGCGCGGGCGAGTTGGTCGCCGCATCGGGCGGCGGGTCGTTGGTCGGGCCGCTGGCAAGGGCATGGGGAGGTTGTTTCGATGAGGGGGCGACACTCTCCGCGCATACGTCCTTTTTCTTTTTAATTTATGGCTGATCCCAACCTCTCCTCCTTTATCTGGTCCGTGGCCGATTTGCTGCGCGGCGACTTCAAGCAATCCGAATACGGCAAAGTGATCCTGCCCTTCACGGTGCTGCGGCGGCTGGATTGTGTCCTGGATAAGACGAAATCGGCTGTGCTTGCTGAGAAGGAAGCGCGGGAGAAGGCCGGATTGAACCCGGAGCCCTTTATCCTGCGGGCTTCCGGACAGTATTTCTACAACACCTCGCCGCTCGATCTCAAGCGCCTGATGGGCGACCAGGACCACATTGGGGAAAACCTGCGCGCCTACCTGCAGGGCTTCTCTCCGGCGGTGCGCGACATTTTCGAGAGCTTCGATTTCCATACGCAGATCGACCGCCTGCAAAAGGCCGGGCTGCTCTACCTTGTGACGGAGAAGTTCGCCAATATCGACCTCCATCCGACCGTCGTGAGCAACGCGCAAATGGGGATCGTCTTCGAGGAGCTGATCCGAAAATTCGCCGAACTTTCCAACGAGACGGCGGGGGAGCACTTCACCCCGCGCGAGGTTATCGCGCTGATGGTCAACCTCATCTTCATCGAGGACAGCGACGCGCTCACGCGCCCGGGCGTGGTGCGCTCGCTCTACGACCCCACGGCGGGCACGGGGGGCATGCTCAGCGTGGCCGACGAGCACCTTGCGGCGATGAACCCCGACGCGCGCCTTGTCATGTTTGGGCAGGAGCTGAATCCCGAGTCCTACGCCATCTGCAAGGCCGACATGCTCATCAAGGGGCAGGACATCTCCAACATCATCTTTGGCAACACCCTCTCGGCCGACGGCCTGCCGGACAGCGCCTTCGACTACATGCTTTCCAATCCGCCCTTCGGCGTAGAATGGAAGAAGATCGAAAAAGAGGTGCGCGCGGAGCACACGCGGCTCGGCTACAACGGGCGCTTCGGCCCCGGTCTGCCGCGCGTGAGCGACGGTTCGCTCCTCTTCCTCCTGCACCTGGTCTCCAAGATGCGGCGGCCGGAGGACGGCGGGAGCCGCTTCGGTATCGTGCTTAACGGCTCGCCCCTCTTCACCGGCGGCGCGGGTTCGGGGGAGAGCGAGATCCGCCGCCATATGCTCGAAAACGACCTCGTGGAAGCCATCATCGCCCTGCCCACAGACATGTTCTACAACACGGGCATCAGCACCTACGTGTGGATCGTGAGCAACCGAAAACCGGCTCACCGTAAGGGTCTTGTGCAACTCGTCGACGGCTCCGGCCTTTGGCGCAAGATGCGCAAGAGCCTCGGGAGCAAACGCAAGGAACTGGGGCCGGAGCACATCGAAGAACTCACCCGCCTCTTCGGCGAGTGCGCGGAAGCGGAGCGCGAGGGCGCGCCCGTGAGCCGCCTCTTCCGCAACGAGGACTTCGGCTACCGCACGATCACAGTGGAGCGCCCCCAGCGCGACGAGGCGGGCAAGATCGTCAAAGGCGTGCGCGGCAAGACCAAGGGCAAGCCCCTCCCCGACTCGGCCCTGCGCGACACCGAGAATGTGCCCCTGACCGAAGACGTGGAGGCCTACTTCAAGCGCGAGGTGCTGCCCCACGCGCCCGACGCCTGGATCGATCACGACAAGACCAAGGTTGGCTACGAGATCCCCTTCAACCGCCACTTCTACGTCTTCAAGGCCCCGCGTCCGCTCGCCGAGATCGACGCCGAATTGAAGGGCTGCACCGACCGCATTGTCGAACTCATCGGGGGGCTGACAAAATGAACGAGGCCGATCCCCCGCCCCCGCAATCGAGCCTGATCTTCTACCAGACCGAGGATGGGAAGACCCGCGTCGAGTGCCGCTTCGACGATGGCTCGATCTGGCTGACCCAGGCTCAGATCGCGGAACTGTTTCAGACCACGCCTCAGAATATCACCCTTCACCTCAGGGCCATCTTCGGGGAAAGAGAACTGTCCGAAGAGGCAACCTGTAAGGATTACTTACAAGTTCGAATCGAGGGGGAACGTGAAGTGACACGACGTTTACGCCACTACCGCCTCGAAGCCATCCTCGCCGTCGGCTACCGTGTGCGCAGCCCCCGCGGCACCCAGTTCCGGCAATGGGCCACCAGCCGCCTGAGTGAATACTTGCGCAAAGGCTTCACCATGGACGACGAGCGGCTCAAAAACCCGCCCGGACCGGAGGTCCCCGATTATTTCGACGAGTTGCTCGCGCGCATCCGCGACATCCGCGCCAGCGAGCGCCGGGTCTATTTGCGCGTTCGGGAAATCCTCGCCCTCGCCGCCGACTACGATCCCGCCGACGCCGACACCCAGGCCTTCTTTCAAACCGTGCAAAACAAGCTGCACTACGCCGCCACCGGATTGACCGCCCCGGAATTGATCGCCGCCCGCGCCGACGCCCACAAGCCCAACATGGGCCTCACCAGTTGGAAGAGCGGCACGCTGCGCAAGGCCGATACCACCATCGCCAAAAACTACCTCAACGAAGATGAGATCGACGAACTCAACCGCATCGTCGTCATGTTCCTCGACTTCGCCGACGACCAGGCCCGCCGCCGCAAACAGATCTTCCTCAACGACTGGCGCACCCGCCTCGACGATTTCCTCCGCTTCAACGAGCGCGCGGTCCTCCCCGACATGGGCCGCGTCTCCCGCGAGGAAGCCAACCGCATCGCCGCCGCCGAATACGCCGCCTTTTCCGAGCGCCGCCGCCAGCGATTGGAAGCCGAAGGCGAGGCCGAGATTATCCGCCAACTCGAAGATACCGCGAAAAAGCTGCCCAAACGGGAAAAGGCAGACCACGATAGAATGGGAGACGATTCATGAGCTTACCAAGGTATCCACAATACAAGGACAGCGGCGTCGAGTGGCTCGGCGAGGTGCCGGCGCATTGGGAGGTGGTGCGATTACGGAATATCGTTGAGATTAAAAAGGTCATCGCAGGCGAATTGGGATTTGAGATTCTATCGATAACACAGAGTGGGATAAAAGTGAAAGACATCGAGTCAGGAGAGGGGCAACTTTCGATGGATTATACTAAGTATCAGGTTGTTGAGATTGGTGACTTTGCGATGAACTCAATGGACCTTCTAACAGGCGGGGTTGATATAGCAAGTGTGAAAGGAGTCACCAGCCCAGACTATCGGGTCTTCAGGATAATCAAATCAAATTGTTGTGCCTCACGGTATCTGCTGTTCATTTTGATCAACAGTTATCTTCAAAAGATTTTCTTTGCGTTCGGGCAGGGAAGCGCTCAACTAGGGCGATGGCGTTTACCTCGAAAGGAGTTTAATGCTTTTGGAGTTCCCCTTCCCCCCCTCCCCGAACAAACGGCCATTGCGGAGTTTCTGGACCGGGAGACGGGGAAGATCGATGAACTGGTGGCGGAGCAACGGCGGTTGATCGGGCTGCTGAAGGAAAAGCGCCAGGCCGTCATCTCCCACGCCGTCACCAAAGGCCTCGATCCCAACGCCCCCATGAAGTATTCCGGCGTCGAATGGCTCGGCGAGGTGCCAGAGCATTGGGAGGTTTTGCCGTTAAAGCGAATCGTCGTATTGCAGAGTGGAAATTCGATCACCTCCGAACGTATCGAGGAAGCAGGACATTATCCGGTTTTCGGAGGGAATGGTTTACGCGGCTTTACCACGGACTTTACACACGATGGCGATTTTGTACTAATCGGTCGACAGGGTGCATTGTGCGGCAACATAAACTACGCCTCGGGACAATTCTGGGCATCGGAACATGCTATCGTAGTTACACCCTATCAGAAGCTGGAAATTCGATGGCTGGGAGAGTTTCTTCGGACTATGAACCTCAACCAATATTCGATTTCAGCAGCGCAACCTGGATTGTCGGTTGAGATAATTCGAAATCTTCACGCATGCCTTCCTCCGAAATCGGAACAAACGGCCATTTCGATTTTTTTAGATTCTGAGCTTAACAAGTTCGACAGCCTCATCACCGAAGCCGAGCGCGCGATTTCCCTGCTTCAGGAGCGGCGTTCGGCTTTGATTTCGGCGGCGGTGACCGGGCAGATCGATGTGCGGGCGGTGGCGGAAAGGGGGGCGGCATGAGCCTTTACCGGGTAACGACGGACAAATTGGAAGCGGTCGACCGCACGACCTTTGCGGAAGCCGGCGTCTTCGAGCGGCGGGACCTGCAACGAATGCTCCGGAAGGATATTTCCCCAATTGGGGACGACCTGATGGTGATCGCGGAGGAATTCGGGGACTGGGAGGACAGCAATCGCCGGATTGACCTCTTGTGCCTTGATAAGGGAGCGAATCTGGTCGTGGTGGAAATCAAGCGCACACAGGATGGCGGGCACATGGACCTGCAGGCCCTCCGCTACGCGGCGATGGTTTCGAGCATGACTCTTGAACAGGCAATTGATGTCTTCGCGCAGACGAAAGGAGGCGATGCGGAGGAAGCGCGGGGGGAGGTGCTGGGGTTTCTGCAACTGGATTCGGTGGACGAGGCAGAGCTGACCGGGGATGTGCGGATTGTTCTGGTTTCGGCCGACTTCTCGGCGGAAATCACCACGGCAGTGCTTTGGCTCAATCAACGGGAACTCGATATCCGGTGCATCCGGTTGCTTCCCTATCGGCTGGGGGGCGAGTTGTTGATCGATGCCACCCAGATCAACCCCCTCCCGGAGGCGGAGGCGTATGCCGTGAAGCTGCGAAAGCAGGCTCAGGAGAAGCGGAAGGTCCTGGGACTGCGGCAGCAGACGTTAATGAAATTCTGGGAGCAGTTTATCGAGCGGTCGAAGCCGAAGACCTCTCTCCTGGCAAACCGGTCGACGACCAAAGACCACTGGTTGTCGGCGGGTATCGGGAAGAGTCATTTCACGCTGAATGTGCTCCTGACACGACAAGGGGGACAAGTGGAGTGCTACATTTCCGGGGGTGAGGAGAAGAGCAAGGCGGCCTTCGCGGCGCTCCAGGCGCAAAAGCCGGAGATCGAAGAGCGGTTTGGTGACGTGCTCGATTGGCAGGAGCTTCCGGGCAAGCAGGGCTGCCGCATTTGCAAGACTTTTCCGGGTGGCTGGACGACGCCGGAAAGCGATTGGCCGGAACTCCAGGACCGGTTACTTGATAACCTCATCCGCTTGGAGAGGGCGCTGAGAGAGCGGGTTCAGGAGCTATGACAACCCGCGCCCCAAATGAGGCCCTTGATCTTCCAGCAGGCTGGATGGGCGGGCGACCGGGAAGCCGCTTTTTTCTTGAAGACGATCACGCAATGAAAACGGTCGTTTATCCAGTTGCAGAGTGAGCCTGGTGCAATACGATGCTCTTACCTTCCATGATCAAAGATCCGTTCATCCAGCCCCGTTTTGTGGGCCCCCGGTTTGAGGGGCACACGCTTCCTTTGTCGGCGGCGAAGGATCTTGCTGCATATGAGGAGCTGGTCACGGAGCTGGCCAAGCACCTTTGGCGTAAAAAGAAAGGCGGTCGGCAACGGGTCCCGAAGGGATTTGCCGAGGGCTTCAACCTTCACCTTGAGAAAATCGATGAGGGCAGTTCGAAACTGGCGATTGTTGCCATGATGCTGACGACCGGCGTTGAGTGGTTCGATGTCATCCCGCATGAGATCAACGAGGCCAAAGACCTCATCAATGCCGTCATTGCGACGGAGGAGGGTGACGCCCTGCCGACGGAGTTTCCAAAGGACCTCTACAGTTATTTCAATCGCCTCGGACGGTCGCTGGAGCCGGGGGAGTTCATCGAGTGGGCTCCGGATTCACCGGCAAACAAAGCGGTTCTGACCCCGGAGAAGCGCAAGCGCCTTGTCCTTGGGCACAGGGAGACCTACGAAGCGGAGGTGGATGTTATCGGGTCTGTGGAGGAGTTGGACGCCGGAAAAAAAACGGGGACGCTGCGCGTGGAAAAAGGCTCGGTCGGCTTCTCCTTTGACGATCCCTTTTTTGCCGATCTGAAGGAGGCCCTTGGGGTGAAAACCATGTGCGTGCGCATTCAGGGGATTGGCGTCTTCGACGTGAACGAGAAGTTGAGTTCCATCATCGAAATCGATCAACTGGAACAGATTTCCCATTATCCCCTGGCGTCTGCCATCGAGAACCTGCAAACGCTTTCCGGAGGCTGGCTGGAGGGCGGCGGCATGGCCCCGTCTGAAAGTGATCTGGAAAGCCTCGTGAACGAGGTCTCGGCGAGGTTTCCGGACTTGTTGGAATACCCATCAGTGGTCCCAACGGAGGAAGGGAATGTTGTCTTCGAGTGGATCCGCCCGAATCTGCGCATCGAGCTGGAGGTCAATTTTCCGGAGAAGAAACTGGAACTCTATTCAACGAACCTGGCGGACAGTTCCTTTGTGGAAGAAGTATTCAGCCGCGACGAGTGGGAAATAGCATACGCGCGAGTGAACCAAATTCTGGGCCGATGAGAAGCGAGTGGACCGGAAAAAACCTTCTCTTTCGGCAAGTTCACCCCCATCACTGGGACGGCACGCGGCCCAACAGTGTGGCTTTCCTTCCTACGCCCAAAGACAAAGACTTGCTATCGGTGGATGACGCCGCCCTCGTGACGGCGGAAGCGTCCTGGAGTCACTTCACGCAAAACCTTGGCTTTCGCTCGGTGGGAACCTGGGCGGTCTCTGTTGAAGAAATCTGCGATGCGGGTGGGCTGGAAGCGCGGGCCGACCCCTTGCACGACAATTCCGCCCATTGTGTGATCGACTACTCGAGCGTAACGACGAAAGGCCAGAAGAAGAAACGGGCTCAAATTCTGGCAATGGCCGCCTCCGGGCGCGGGTGCCAGTTTGCGGCGCCTGCAGTGTGATTTAGCCCGGAACGCGCGGCCCTAATAATGAACCTTTACAAGGAAATCCATTTCGAGAGCGAGATCTGCGCGCACCTTGGGGCGCATGGCTGGCTCTATGAGGAGGGCGAAGCGCAGCGTTATGACCGCGAGCGGGCGCTTTTCCCGGCGGATGTCGTGGCATGGGTGGAGGCCACGCAGCCGGAGGCCTGGAAGGCCCTCGTAAAGAACCACGGACCGAAGGCGGCGGACACGCTCCTGGGCCGCGTGCGCGACCAGATCGAGCAGCGGGGCACGCTCGATGTGCTGCGGCAGGGGGTGGAGCTGCTGGGGCTGCGCAAGCCCTTGCAACTGGCTCAGTTCAAGCCGTCGCTGGGAATGAATCCGGCGATCATCGCGCGTTACGAGGCCAACCGGTTGCGGGTCGTTCGGCAGGTGCGCTACGCGCGCCATGCGGAGAAGAGCCTCGATCTCGTGCTTTTCCTCAACGGGATACCGGTGGCGACGGCGGAGCTGAAGTCGGACTTCACGCAGAGCGTGGACGACGCCATTGACCAATACCGCTTTGACCGCCTGCCCAATGAGAAGGGGCATGCGGCGGAACGGCTTCTTTCGTTTCCCAGCGGGGCGCTGGTTCACTTCGCCGTGAGCGGAATGGCCGTGGCCATGTGCACGCGGCTGGATGGTCCGTTGTCGCGGTTTCTTCCGTTCAACCGGGGGGATGACGGGGGTAAGGGCAATCCGCCGAACCCGGGCGGCCACCGCACGGCGTATCTGTGGGAAGAGGTTTGGGAGCGCGAGGGTTGGCTTGAAATCCTTGGGCGTTACATCATTGCGCAGCGCGACAAGAAGAAGCGCGTGAGCGCGTTGATCTTTCCGCGCTATCATCAGCTCGATGTCACGCGCAAGCTGATCGCGGCGGTGACGGCCGAGGGCGCGGGCGGGCGCTACCTTGTGCAGCATTCTGCGGGCTCGGGGAAGACGAACTCCATTGCGTGGGCGGCGCACTTTCTCGCGGAGCTGCACGACACGCGGGATCGCAAGGTCTTTGATACGGTGCTGGTTGTCTCGGACCGGACGGTTATCGACACGCAGCTTCAGGAGGCGCTTTTCGACTTTCAGCGGCAGACGGGCGTGGTCGCGACCATCAAGGGGCGCGAGGGCAGCAAGAGCACGGAGTTGGCGGCAGCCCTCTCGGGCGATAAGAAGATCGTGGTCTGCACGGTGCAGACTTTTCCCTTTGCCCTCGAAAAGGTGCGTGAACTGGCGGCCACGGAGGGCAAGCGCTTTGCCGTCCTTGCTGATGAGGCGCACAGCTCGCAGACTGGTTCGACCGCCGCCGAACTGAAAGCGGTGCTCTCGCCCGAGGAAGTCAAAGAACTGGAGGACGGGGGCGAGATCGGCACGGAGGATTTGATTGCGGCGCAGATGGCCGCGCGGGCGGATACGCGCAACATCACCTTTCTCGCTTTCACGGCCACACCGAAAAACAAGACACTCGAACTCTTTGGCACGCGGCCCGATCCGGCGCGCCCGGCGGGACCGGACAACCTGCCCGCACCCTTCCACGTCTACTCCATGCGGCAGGCAATCGAGGAGGGTTTTATTCTCGATGTGTTGCAGAACTACACGAGCTACAACCTCGCCTTTCGGCTGACACAGGAGGCGGAGGGCAAGGAAGACTCGCTCGTGGAGCGGGGGCCGGCCACGCGGAAGGTCATGGGCTGGGTGCGCCTGCATCCCTATAACATTTCTCAGAAGGTGCGGATCGTGGTGGAGCACTTCCGCGAACAGGTGGCCCCGCTACTGAAAGGACAGGCAAAGGCGATGGTGGTGGTGGGCAGCCGTGTGGAAGCGGTGCGCTGGAAGCTCGCCATCGAAAAATACATCAAGGAGAAGCACTACGGCATCGGCACGCTGGTCGCGTTTTCCGGCGAGGTGAGGGACGCGGAGTCGGGGCCGGACCCTTTCACCGAGCACAGCAAGACGCTCAATCCGCTGCTCAAAGGGCGCGACATCCGCGAAGCTTTCAAGGAGGAGACTTTTCAAATTCTCCTCGTTGCGAACAAGTTCCAGACTGGTTTTGATCAACCGCTTCTCTGTGGGATGTATGTCGATAAGCGGCTCGCGGGCATCCAGGCGGTGCAGACGCTTTCGCGGCTGAACCGCGCGCACCCGGGGAAGTCGACGACCTACGTGCTCGATTTCGTGAACGAACCGGCGGAGGTGCTCAAGTCCTTCCAAACCTACCACGCGACCGCCGAACTCGCGGGAACGACTGATCCGAACCTCGTCTTCAATCTGCGGGCGCTCCTCGACGCGGAGGGCCATTACGATGAAAACGAAGTGGACCGTGTGGTCGCTGCGAGCCTGCGTCCCGGCGCGACACAGTCCGAGCTGGCGGCCGCCATTGATCCGGTGCGCGACCGGCTGATCAAAAGCTACAAACTGGCGCTGGTGGAGTGGCAAGCGGCCCGCGCGGAGGGAAATGCTGTCGCCGAGAAAGCGGCGCGGGAGGCCATCGACGCGCTCATCCTCTTCAAGCGAAACATGGGCACCTTCCTTCGCGTCTACACCTTTCTCTCGCAAATCTTCGACTACGGGAACACGGCCATCGAGAAGCGGGCGCGGTTTTTCCGGTTGCTTCTCCCGCTGCTCGAATTCGGGCGCGAGCGCGAGGCCATTGACCTGAGCAAGGTGAAGCTCACCCATCACAACCTTGTCAACGAGGGCAAGCAGAGCATGTATCTCGGTGGCGCGGGGCCGAAGATCAAACCCCTCGGCGAGGCAGGCAGCGGTGAAGTGCGCGAACCCGAGAAGCTTCCGCTCGACGCCATCCTCGAGAAGATCAACGAACTTTTCGAGGGCAATCTCACGGACAATGATAAGCTCATCTACGTGCAAAACGTGATTATGGGCAAACTCCTTGAGTCCCGCTTGCTCCAGCAGCAGGCCTCCAATAACTCCAAGGAGCAATTCGGCACCTCGCCGGACCTCATGGCGGAGTTGAACAGCGCCATCATCGACGCACTCGACGCTCACAACGCTATGAGTCGACAGGCTCTCAACTCGGATGAGGTTCGCCTCGGTCTCCGCGACATCCTCCTCAACCACGTCGGCCTCTGGGAGGAACTGCGGAAACGGGCGGGGTGAGGGGTGATGACAGAGAACGAATATCAGGCGCTGCTGGAGCGATGAAGACGCGGACTGGACCCAAGCCCGGCAAGAAGAACGAAAAGCGCCCCCTGGGCATTCCTGCGGTGAAAGACCGTGTGGTGCAACAGGCGCTGCTAATGGTGCTCGAACCGATTTATGAGCATCGTTTTGCCGAACACAGCTATGGGTTCCGTCCCGGACGCAGCTGCCATGACGCGCTCCGGCGCGTGTATGGACAGCTCGTTGACGGTCACCACCACGTGGTGGATATAGACATCAAAGGTTACTTCGACACGATCAACCAAGACCGGCTGCTGAAGCTGGTGGAGGAAGACGTGGCCGATGGAGCCGTCATCAGCCTGATCAAACAGTTCCTGAAGGCCGGCGTGCTGGAAGAGGATGGGAAGATGGAGCCAACGGATACGGGCACACCGCAGGGCGGAGTGATCAGTCCATTGCTCTCCAATCTCTACCTCGACGAGTTGGACCACCGGATGGAAACAGACGGTTATGCGATGACGCGGTATGCCGACGACATGGTCATCCTGTGCCGCAGCCATGAAGAGGCCGAAAAGGTCCTGGAAAGCGGGTGTGCCTGGATGGAAAGCGTGCAGCTAACCCTGCATCCTGAGAAGACCCGTATAGTGGACATGAGCCAGCCCGAGGCGCATTTTGACTTCCTCGGCTACCGATTCAAGCGGAGCCGGAGAGGCAAAATCCTTCGACTGGTCCGTCCCAAAAGCGTGTCGAAAATCAAAGACGGGGTGCGTAAGGGGACCAAACGCTGCAACGGTCATGCCATGGAAGAGATCATCCGCCGAATCAATCCTCGCTTAAGAGGGTGGTTTGGCTACTTCAAGCAGGTTCATGAGAGCGTGCACCAAAGTATGGATGGCTGGGTGCGAATGCGCCTGCGTTCGATCTACCGAAAACGACAGAAAAAACGGGGACGTGGTCGAGGAACCGATCACCACCTGTGGCTGAATCAACACTTTACCGAGCTTGGCCTGTTCAACCTGAGGCAGGCCAAAGCGGAAGCCATCAGTCTCCACTCAGGAGGTAATTGCTGACTGGAGAGCCGGATGCGGGAGATCCGCACGTCCGGTTCGGAGGGAGGGGTGCCGGTTAACCCGGCATCCCTACCCCTATCATTGGGGGTGGCAATGACGGAGCATTGCCCTCCAGGGGTGGCCGGGTTTTTGGCTTCGAGGGAGGCGAAGCCGCCGTCGCCGGAGGAGGGGGTGGAGAATGTGCCGGCGGAGGGGTCGGGGGTGGCGGTGGCGAGGCCTTGGCCGACGCCGGCGGGGGTGCTGCCGGTGCCGCCCGGGGCGGCGGGGGTGCCGCCGCCGGGGTTTGTGTTGGCGGGGCTGGGGGCGTCGGGGGCGAGGGGCTGGTCGAAGCGCTCTTCGCCGGGATTGGGCGGGGGCACGCGGTGGCGCTCGTAGAGCCACTGCGTGGAGACGGGGAGGCCCATGTCTTTGAAGAGGATTTTGTCGCGGCGGACTTTGTCGGTCTCGTGGTCGGGGCGGTTGATCTGGAATTCGAGGTAGGGGAGTTCGTGGGGGGTGCC